>USJP01000010.1 GCA_900555105.1 uncultured Coriobacteriaceae bacterium
TGTGCCCCTCGCGCGGCACCTGCCTGCGGGCCAGCGCCAAGGGCGGCTCCTCTAGTTCGCGCTCATCACGTTAAGGAGCAGCTGCTTCCATACGGCGGGGGCCTCGCGAATGAAATAGTTGACCGTCACGACGGGGTTGCCCGGAAAGGCGGCGACACCCGACACATCGACGCCCAAGCCGGAGGCAATCAGCTTCGCTCGGAACAAGTGGTAGGAACTCGACACAACGGCCACCTTGCCGTCAAGGTCGTCCCCACCCGTGCGCTGCTCCAAAATCGCAAACGAGTTGCGCAGGTTCTCAAAAGTGTTTGTGCTCTGGTCTTCCATGATGAGCCTGTCTTCGGCGACACCGTGCCCCACAAGCCAGTCATGCATGCACGCAGCCTCGCTCATGGGTTCGTCGGCACCCTGGCCGCCGGACAGCACCGCGGTGGCATCAGGATGCGCATTCAAGTATTCGAGCGTCGCCTCGAGCCGCCAGAGCAGGGAATACGAGGGGTTTCCATTCTCATCTACCCGCGCCCCAAGGACAACGACGTACTCGACGCCGTCGGTCGCGTCGGTCTTTGCGTTGAAGACAATGGGGGCTTCCGTCACTGCCACGGCAAGAGCGATGGCACCAACGACGCCCGCCGCCACTTTAAACGCCAGCCCACCGACAAACGCCCAAAGCACCACGAGGGCCGCGGCGACGAGCAAGATGAGCGCCACCACGTCGTAACCGCGCATCGCAAAACGCAGCACCGCCGCCAACACCGCAAGTGAGGCGGCCAAGGATACAGCGAGGGTCTTATTCTTCGTCTTCATTGGCGCCATCGCCTCCCGTCAGTCGCCCATAAGAACTGCGATGGTATCACGGCACAACGCGCGTCGCCTCAGCCATACGCCAGTCTTTTGCTTGAACCTTCCATGCAGTTCATCTCGCTACCAGCGAGAACACGTATACTGTGCCGTTGCAACAACGATTGATGCGATAAAGGAAACACATGGCACAGGCAGTGACACAAACCAAAAAGCGCATTGGCTACTTCGACATCGCAAAGGGCATCGCCCTGTTTGCCGTCATGGTGGGCCATACTTCGGAATATGGCATGCCGTGGCCCGTCGTCACCTTCTGTTACTCGTTTGACATGCCGCTCTTCTTCATCGTGAGCGGATGGTTCTGCAAGCCAAGCGCCCGCCTCGACCGCGACTACGTCAAGAAAAACGCCAAAGCCCTGCTGCTCCCCTATGCAGCCACCTGCGTCATCCTGCTTGCCCTCATGACGCTGCGCGGCCTGGTCATGCCCGGGCACGGAGGCGGCGTCAGCGAGCTTCTGCCGCGCTGGACCATCGCCTGCCTCTACGGCGCGGGCGGCACTTGGCCCGACATCATGCCCGCAGGCATCACGGGCGTGGGCGCCATCTGGTATCTCTTGGCGCTCTTCTTTGCAAAAATCCTGCTCACGTGGGCAAACCAGACACGTTATCCCGCAGCGGCCATCGGCGGTCTCTTCGCCTTCGGCTACCTCACGGCCGACAAGCTCTGGCTTCCCTGGAGCATCCAGGCCGCTTGCTGCGCGGTGTTTTGGATGTGGCTGGGGCAGAAGGCCCGCGCCTCAAAGCTCCTCGAGCCTGGCTCGCTTCACCCTCTGACCTGGTGGATCATGCTTGCCGCCTGGCTGTATTGCGCCCGCGTGGGCGGAAACCTGTGGATGGTGGCAAACGTCTACAGCGACGGCGTGGTGCTCGACACGCTGGGTGGAATCTGCGGTGCCCTGTGCGTCCTCAAGGGCTGCATGCTGCTCGAACAGCACAGCCCTCGCATTGCCGAGCCGATACGGGCGTTCGGCACCATCACGCTGCCCGTCTTCTGCATGCACCTGGTCGAGATGGACGCATTCCCCTGGGACATTGTCCAAAACCTCTGCACAGGAGCAGACCTGCCCGTGCCATCCTGGCTCGTGATCTTCGCCGGGCGTTGCGTCGTCATCGCCGTGCTCACCGGGCTGCTGTACCTCCTGCCGAGGCCCATCTCAGGGTTGTTCTTCCCCAGCAGGAGGCCAGCCGCCCAAAGCACCTCAGTTGCAAAAAGCTAGGCCACGCTTTCCTCGCTGGCGACTTGCGAGGCATCGAGCGTGCCGGCATCAGCCTCGCTGCCGCCCTCCTCGCCCTCGCTGCCGGATTCAGCGCCGCCTTCAACATCGTCGTACGTAGGCGCGTATTCAAGGGGCGGCTCAGAAGCGACGCCGCCCGTGCTCGCATCGGGCTCGACGGGTGCGACCAGGTCGAACTCGGGCGCCACGGTATCGTACGTGGGCTCGACGGCCACGGCCGTAACCTCGTCAATCTCCCCGTCATGGGCGCTCGTGTCGGCCTGCCACTTGGCATAGGCCGTGACGTTTCCCGTGACGTTGGAGCTGAAGTTGAAGACGCGTGTCAGGGCCTTGTCGGAATACCAGTTGACGAAGGTGTAGCCCTCGCGGGTGGGGTCTTCGGGACGGCTCGCCTTGGTGCCCGAGGCAACGCCCTGCGCAGCGACCGCGCTGCCGCCCGCAGAGTCAAACAAGACGGTGTAGCTGCCAGAACGGTCTACCACGTCGCGCTTGAGCACCGAGAAGATCTTCGCGGCCTCACCGCGCGTTGCCGTGTACTGGGCATCGAGCCAAGCAAAGCCGTCGTCGTCGTACTTGCCGTTGAGCACGCCCGTGTCGCAGGTCCAAATAAGGGCCGAACGTGCATACGAAAACGCATTGTTCGGCCTGTCGATGAGGCCCGTGTCCTGCGTCAGATAGTATGCCGCATCGCTTGCAATCACATCGATGCCGGCCCAGGCAGCGAATCGATACGCCATCGTCGCAAGCTCGACACGGAGAACCTGCTCATTGGGCCTAAAGGTGCCGTCCTCAGGATAACCCGTGATGATGCCGTTCGCCTTGCACCATGCAATGGCATCGGAGTACCAAATACCCTGCTCAACGTCGGGGAATCCCGAGTCTCCCACAGGCGTGCCGCCGGCAAGCCTGTACAGGACCGTGGCGACCATGCCGCGAGTGAGCGGATCGTCGGGGCCGAACCGGTTCGAGTCGTCGTAGCCCGTCATCAAGCCGTTCAAGCTGGCGTAATCAATCCAGCCATCGTCCTCGGCCCAATGTCCTCCCACATCGCCAAACGACGAGGCATAGGCACTTGCCGGCATGCAGCAGACGCCAGCAAAAACCGTGGCACTCAGGGCAAGGGCGGCTAAGGGAACAGCGCACTTCTCAATTCGAGTAGTCACAAGCAAACGCCTCGCATTCAATCGCTGTATCGACAATCGGTCAAGGCAATCAAAACACGCACGCTCTACAAGCGTAACCTCATTATCCCTTTTTCAGCGCGCGCTTGAGGGCGGCAAGCGGCTGAATGAGAGCATTGCCGATACGATACGACCACGACGCGCGAACGTCGCGCACTTCCGCGCGGGCCGCATCGAGCTCACCCGAAAGCTGCGCCCCACTCTGGCGCTGGACCTCCAACTCCGCCGCCAAGTGCATGCCGCCCAACGCGCTGGCCGGCACCGTGCGCAAGAAGAACTCACGCTCAATCGCGGCGCACTTCGCAGGCGACTGGGCGCACACCCAATCTACCAGCTCGTCTTCTGCCAGCTGCGTCTCTGCGCGCAATGCCTCGACATGCGTGCGAAGAATCTCGGCGCGCTCATCGCGTTCGACAAGCACCCTCTCAAGCCTGTCAAAAATCTGCGGCGCCGTGGCATCCATCTCAAGCAAGGTATCGGCCTGGCCCAAATCCTGATACAGAGAGACCACCTTGGGCAAATAGCCCAAGCCTACGCACGGAACGCCGAACGACCCCAGAAGCAGCGAGCAGTGATAGCGCATCGAGAGACCCGCGCTCGACCTACTCAGCAAATCGGCCATCGGCTCGACCGCCCCCGCCGGGTCGAACACATGGAAGCGCTCGGGATTGGCCATCTTGGCCTGAATCGCAGCCGCCAACGACGCATCGCTCGGGTCGAGCAGGCATGCGGCAAACGCGACATCAGGATGGGCATTCGCCACTCGGTCGAGTGTCTCAGCTACGCGGGCAGCGAAGTCTCGTGGCGCGTTCTCATACTCGCGCAGAGAGACGGCCACGAGACGTGACGCAGCCAGGTCAATGCCTTCGTTGGTAAGCCAGAACCGAACAGCGTCCGTCCGCTCGACCTTGCCCAGAAAAGCCGCATCCGCCCGCTCGCTCACCTGCTCGGCCGGCACACCGCATGACACAATGAGCCTCTCGGTCTGCTCGTCGCGCACAAGGAAACGGGCGTCAAGCTTTCCCATGAGGCGCACAAGCGCACGACCTGCGGCGACATCGAGCGGACCGGCCCCGGCACAGTAAAAAAACGTGCGGCACTCGTTGAGCCATGCGAGCTCAACGAAAGCGGCGATGCCGGGAATATCGGTGTGAGGCATGTCAGAAAGAAGCTCGGAGCGGCCCATCGTCCAACGAATGCCCTGGTCAAAGAGGAGTCCTGCAGCAACGACAGCAGCCGAGCAATGCGAAAGAGCCTCGCTGAGCGCATGCTTGTCGGCCATCGTAAGCGAGACAATTCCGCGGTGTTGCAGCGTATGCGCAGGGTTCTCGCCCACAGCCACCACAACGCAGCCCGGAATACGCTCACGCAAGCGAGCCGAGATCGACGCCAAGATGTACTCGTCGCCGAAGTTGCCCATGCCAAAGTATCCCAGCACGCACACCACACAGCGAGGTGCAGGAGTGCCGGACATGAGGCCTCGGGAGGCATACAAGCAGCGAAGGCGGGAGAGGGCGCGGTTGAGCCCGTCCTCAAGGACCGGCCCCTCATACGCAACAGGGAGCTTGCGCGCATGCATGGCCGATGCATTGAGGCTGCGCTGGCGTGCCAAGCCGGCAAGCTTCTCAAGCCCGCCCGCCCGATTGAGGTCGGCCTCCCCAGCCGGGGAGGGCTGAGCGGCGGGTGCAGCGCAGCAAACACGCACAGGTGCGGCCCCATCCGCGGCAACCAGCGCCATACGCATGTCATTCTGAAGTCGGTCGAGCGGGCGGGCAGCGCCATCCGCTCCCCCAAGCATGTCCTCATCTTCAAAGACGACACACGCCAGGCTCGAGCGCGCCGCATACGTGATAGCCGTAAACTCAGGGCATCTCTGCAGGTCAGTCGGCCAATTTTGGCCAAAGCAGCAAACCTCAACACCCGCCATCTCGGTCATACCCGCAAGCTCACGCATGAATGCGACGCGGTCGGGCGTAGCATCCTGCAGGCACATGACATTGGTCGGGCATGCCACATCGTTGGCAAGCGGGGTCGTCAAATAGGGTGTGTCGGGGCACGGCGGGAACGCAAAAACAGGCATACCCTCAAAAGACCCCCCTGCGCCCGGCACATCCGCCACACCACCCTGGAAGTCAGATGCAAAACGCCCGTCAGACATTGCCACCAACGCAAACCCAAGCGCCCCTGAGGTGCTATGGTCAACACTGCACTTCAGTTCCGCTGCATTCGCGACAAGCGCTCCCAGCGCTACCTTGCCGAGAAGGCCGTCGCCGGCTGCAGCCCTGACGCCCAAGCCATCGCACATCATCACCGCATCGGGGCGCTCCACATCAAGAAAACGAGCTAGCTCGCTCAGCTTGAGCGACCCAGACTCATCGAACAAGCTGGGCCAGCGTTCGGGCGCAAGCAGAAACACCGTATGACCCTGGGCTTCCAGGGCCTCCTTAACACGCCAAGACAGAGACGTGACGCCCGTATCAAGTCGAGCGATAAACACAAGATGCAGGTAGGGGTTCATGTGGTCCATCAAAAACTCCAGCTCGAACAGCTTGCCAAAAAGACACCGCGCGCTCGACCAGTCATTGAGGCCAAGCATGGGAGCCGAATACGGAATGACAGTGCGCATCTTACCGTGAAGGCAGGGCTAGCGCACCCTTGACGGTATGATTTTCGCAACTTCGAAGTCTGATGGAGGCAATGGTGACAAAGACTGCACAGGAGATTGGCACACATCCCCGGGTTTCGATCATCGTCCCGGTCTTCAACGAAGAGGCCTACCTGCCACAGTGCATCGACTCTCTCCTGGCGCAGTCACTCGCAAACATCGAGGTCATCTGCGTCGACGACGGCTCGACCGATGCCACTCCCACCATACTTGCCAACTACGCCCGCACCGACGCACGCGTCAGGGTCATCTCCCAGAGTAACGCTGGTCCTGCGAAAGCCCGCAATCGCGCTATCGAGGTTGCCCGGGGCGACTACCTTTACTGCTGTGATGCCGACGATTTCTGCAAGCCCAACCTTCTCGAAGGCGCCGTGCAAGTAGCCGAACGCTACGATGCCGACGTCGTGCTGCTGCCGTTCATGCTCTACGACAATAAGATTGCCACGCCCATCAGCGTGCCGTGGAGTCTTCCGCGCCACCTGTTCCCCGAAGGCTGCTTCACCTGGAGCGACAACCCCGACGCCACGTTCTCGACGTTTCGCACCGTGCCGTGGAACAAGCTTATCAGCACATCATTCATTCGTGACAATACTATCCGCTTCCAAGATGACGTCTTTTTGAGCGAAGACGTGATGTTCTCGCTACCTGCCGCGGTGCTGGCACGGCGCGTCGCCTGCACCGACGAGGCAGCCCTATACCATCGCGAAAACATCGGCACAAGCGCCATGGACACGAAGGATGCGCATCCCCTCGACTTCGTTCGCGCTTTCCAGGCCCTGCGCGCATTCCTGGAAGAACAGGGCTGCATGGACGAGCTGAGGCACTCCTATCTTGTCTGGGTCGCCGGCGGATGTGTCTACAACCTTTTGACGCTCAAGAATCGCGATTCTTTTGACGAAGTCTTCTCGTATCTCAACAGCTGCGGCCTGTACGACCTGAACATCAGTGAGGCCAACCTGGATGAAATCGACAACGTCGACGACGTCAACGTACTGCGCGCAATATTCGCCAACGATCGCGACCGGCTCCTCCATGCCGAGCAGCTCCGACTGCGCGCAGCTTTTGACCAGGCATGCTATCGCGAACGTATGCAATTCGAAGCCCGCCAGGCGCTCGAAAACCGCCTGCGCGAACAAGAGACTGCCACTCGTGAGGCGCAAGCTACCGTCGAGGAGCTTCAGGCCAGCCTCACGGCGCTGCGCGACGAGCACGAGCGCGCCATGAACGCTGCCGAGCAGAAGATCGGCCAGGCGGTTTGCCGCATCCCCCGCGCCGTGCAGCGCAAGCTGCTTTCGATGAAGCAGCGGGAACAGTAACCCGCCGCTTGCATGCCCAGCTGGGCCAAAGCCGCCCTGTGTCTCGGTCTGAATCAAAAACCGCCCAGGTTTACACGCTCTTTTCCTGATTGAAAGCCAACCATAGACCGTCGCTTAAAGCTGGCTGATAGAATTATGCATGAATGAACCAGCTGCCCGACGAAAAGCCGGGCACATCAACCGTTATTCGCGAGGAGCAACGCTCGATGGCAACCAGCCCCACCATATCGATCGTCGTACCCGTCTACAACACCCAAAGGTACCTCCAAGAATGTTTGGACAGCCTTCTGAAGCAGTCGTTGAGCGACATCGAGATCATCTGCATCGACGACGGCTCGACCGACGGCTCCCCCGCCATAATTGACGAGGCAGCCAAGGCCGATGCGCGTGTCAAAGCCATCCACCAGGCAAACGCCGGCGTCTCTGCCGCTCGCAACCATGGCCTTGAGCTTGCCTGCGGCACCTACGTCCTGTTCGTGGACTCCGACGACTTTATTCGCCATGACACGTGCGAGCTGCTCCACAAGATTGCCGAGCGCGACACCGCCGACATCGTCGTGTTTGGCGGCAAGACCTTCCCCATCGGCTTCTGGGCCGACGACTGCTTTGCCAAGCGCGCCACGACCTACACCGGCAACTCCATCGACGCATTGCTGGGCGAGGTCGGCAGCAACCCCCTCATGTGCAACAAGCTGTATCGACGCTCCCTGCTCGTCGACAACAGCCTGCGCTTCAACGCAGAGCTGCGCCTGGGCGAGGACAACGCTTTCCAGTTCTGCACCTTTCCCTGTGCACGCGTCGTCAGCTTCACGCCCGAGACGCTTTACTTCTACCGCAACCACAAAGACTCTGCCGTCATGGCCGATGATTGTGACAGCAGGCTCCTTGAGCACATCAAGGTCGTCAACTACGTCCTGGACACGTGGCGCGAGCGCTCGTACTTTGTCGGCCACGAGCAGGCAATGCTCAACTGGGCCATCGACTTTTTGTATCGCGACGCTCGTAACGCCCGCCTCGAGACGCGCAAGCAGCTCGCAGACGCCTTCGGAGGCTTGATAGAGCGCTGCTTCACCGAGGCTGTCCGAGCCGACATCCCCCAGGTTCGCAAGGACCAGCTCGCGTTCATCCTCGAGTCCAAGGCGCAGCCCGTCGAGCAACCTGTGGTGAGCGTCATCTTCTCCGCACAGCCCGGCATGGCTTTCGACGAGGATTCGTTTCACTCTCTCGAGGTGCAAGACGAGCAGCACTTCGAAATTCTCTACGTCGCTTCCGACGATGCGCCCGACTTCAAGGCAATGCTGCGCGATGACCGCTGCCGAACCTTTGCAACCATGTCCGAGGCTGTTGCCGCAGCTCGCGCCGCCTGGGTCATCTTCCCGGGAAGCATCTGCGAATACGAGCCCACGTCCTTCCGCCAGCTTTTGGTTGCTGCGTCAAACTACGAGGCATGGGCTGCCCAGAAGAAAGCGGAGATGCCGAGCGCGAGTTCGATTGCCGGCCACGCCGACGTCGTGACCTTCACCGATGCCGACGGTTCGCTCGAGCACTCCGACGTCTTCCGGTATCTGCACATCGACGCCTCCACAGTCCTCGACAACCGCCAGACGTTCTCCGCCGCGGAATTGGGAGATGGCGTCTTCCACTTCGCCTCGGCCGCGCCCTACAACAAGTTCCTTGCAACCGACCTCGTCAAGGCATGCGCCGAGCGTAACCCCGAGGCATGCCGCGACGTCTCCGTGTTTGCCATGAAATGCCTTGCCAGCGCACAGGCGATCCTGCCTACCCAGATTCCCCTGCTGACGCTTCGCAAGCCACATTTCCAGACGCCCCACGGCATCGAGGACTTTGTCGCATCCTGCATCGCAGCGGCCGAAGAAGCCGGTCTGGAGGATGCGCGCGCGCACTCTCTGCGCTCGGCAATCGCAGCCGCCCTCTGCTCGCTGGCAGACGCGATGCGAAACCCCGCAGACGCCGCCGAGCTCTTCTGCGTCACGCGCAAGGCCCTTGACAAGTGGCCTGATGTGGTCGACGAGGCGCTGCTTCCGGCTCAAAACCTCGAGTCGCTCCGCCTGCTTCTCGAGGCCGAATCCAGCGAGGCCTATCTCATCACGCACTCCTATGCGCTTCTTCATCGCATGGGCATGGCGAACGGCCGCAACCTGAAGCAGGTCGGCGAGTTTGCCACACAGGCCGAACTTCTGCGTCAGGAAATGAACCGCTTCTATAGCTCGGTGACATACAAGGCAGGCAGGATCGTCACGGCCCTGCCGCGCAAGCTCATCAACCTCATTCGTCGGAAAGGCTAAACATGCTCTTCTCCAATGCAAATAAGGCCCCCAAGGTCTCAATTCTCGTACCCATCTACAACACGTCGAAGTACCTGCCCGAATGCCTTGACAGCCTGCTCGGCCAGACGCTCAAGGACATCGAGATCGTCTGCATCAACGACGGCTCGACCGACAATTCGCCCGACATCATCCGCGAGTATCAAAAACGCGACAGCCGCGTCAAGCTTGTGGACAAGGCGAACTCCGGCTACGGCGACTCGATGAACAAGGGCATCAAGCATGCGACGGGCGAGTACATCGGCATCTGCGAGTCTGACGACTTCGCCTCCCCCGACATGTTCGAGACGCTGTGGCGCTACGCCCATCGCCATCGTCTTGACGTCGTGAAGTGCAACTACTTCGAGCATGACGCCTCTGGCGACCGCGAGATACACGTCTACGACGGCTATAAGTACAAGCACGTGTTCGACCCCGCAAAGGAGCAGAGCGTTCTCGCCGAGATCCCGATCATTTGGTCGGCACTGTACCGCCGCCAGTTCATCATCGACAACGGCATCGCCTTCAACACGACCCCCGGCGCCTCCTATCAGGACACGTCCTTTGTGCAACAGTGCTGGATGGCCGCTCGCCGCGCAGCGCTTCTGCCGTACTTCGGCCTGCACTACCGCGTCGACAACACCGCCTCCTCTTGCAAGTCGTCCACCAAGATCTACGAGGTCTGCGGCGAGTACGAGCTGAGCGAGAAGTTCATGGCGCGCGACCCTGAGCGCCAGAAGGCCTTCGCCCCCATGCTCAACTACCTCAAGTTTGGCACCTATCGCTGGAACTTCAACCGCATTGCCGAAGAGCACCGCAGGGCATTCGCCCAGCGTTGGGCCGACGAGTACAAGCGCGCCGAGCAAGCGGGCACCCTCGACAAGAACTACTTCCCGCCTGAGAACTGGGAGCGCATGGAGCTGCTCATGAACGACCTCGACGCCTTCATGGAGAAGTACGGCCAGGAGCTCTAAACGCGTGTCAAACGCTTCTTTCGAACAAAGGGCGTGCTGCTTTTGACAGCGCGCCCTTTTTCGTGCCCCAGCAGCCCAAACTGATATCCCTTACCGCTCACCCGCGTCAAGCATGGGCACGCTGCACTTGATAGCCGCGCTTTTTTGTAGCCGAGCGGCTCAAACTGATTTCCTTCGCCGCTCACCTAAGCTAAGCATGGGCGCGCTGCATTTGGCGGCGCGCCCTTTTTATCATGTCCCAGCGGCCCAAACTGATATCCCTTGCCGCTGGGCGGCTCCTCAGCAGAAGGCCTGGGAAGATGTCGTGCTCCGTTCTATAATCGCAGCGTTTGACACAAACGGCGACACAGCGGCATGGGAAGGCGGCATGGACACCACGCAAGGACGGCAGAAGGCCGACACTAAGACCCAACAAGCTGGTCGTACAATCTTGATTCTGACGCTGTGCAGTTTCGCCTTGGGCTGTTCGCAACAGTTCATCATGGGCATTCCCAGTGTCATCGCCGCCTCATGCGACACCACGCTTGCCCATGTCGGCCAGCTCATGACAGCATTCTCCGTTGCCAGCGCCCTGGGAGCCCCGGTCCTCCTTGCGCGGATGTCTCGCGTCACCCAACGAAATCAGCTCATTGTGGGACTCATCCTCCTGGCAGCAGGCATGGCCGTCATGGCAAGTACCTCAAACTACGTCATACTCATTGCCACACGCGTCGTCATGGGCTTGGGAAGCGGCCTTTACTGCGCCTGCGCTATGGCGCTGGCTTCCAGGCTCGCTCCTCCCGGCAAACAAGCAAGCGCCCTGGCAAACATGGGCTTAGGGTCGAGCGCAGCACAAATTATCGCCATGCCGCTTGCGCAGCGCATATGCATATATATAGATTGGCATATCCTTTACGCCTTTCTTGCGGCATATGTCCTTGTAAGCTGCTTCCTTGTTGCACAGCGCATTCCCTCCAACCTTGAGGAAATTGAACATGATGGGTCACTGCGGGCCCGCTTCGCCCCACTGCACAACCCACTTATCCTGCGCGCGCTCATTGTCATGGTGCTGCTTAACGTAGGCTACTCAAGCTACTACACCTATGTGACGCCCTTCTTGGAGAACGTCTTTGGGCAAGGTTCGTCAACGGTCAGCCTGGTCCTTCTTGTCAGCGCCTTCATGAGCGCCGTGGGCATCAAGGCGGGAGGCTCCCTCACTGACCGCAAGGGATTCCAGCTTACCTGCCGGGTCGTCCTCATCATGCAGATGGTCACACTTGCTGGTCTGTCGCTCCTGCATTCCAACCCGGTGGGCATCTGGGTCTTCATGTGCCTGTGGGTCATGGCCGACTGGGGCTTCAACCCCTCGCAAAACCTGCTTATCACCAAGCTAGCGGGGAAGGACGCACCCATGGCCCTAGCGCTGTCAGGATCTGCCCTGCAGCTCGGCAACGCCATCGGTTCGGCTTTGGGCGGCGCTTTCATCACCGTTGCACCCATTTGGGCGCTCCCACTTCTGTCGAGCGGCTACATCGTCGCGACATTCATCCTCGAGGTAGGCCTTCTCAGGCAGCTGCCGAAAAAGGGACGAAACGCCTCGGAACAACCCCGCGAACACGAAACCAAGTAGCACCACTCAGTACATGCCCAAACCGTGTTGTAGGCAATCGCTTTCAATAGCTCAAGGCAAGAGAGCCATGGCGGCATCCAGATAGGCACACAAGAACGACCCACACCACAGGAGGAGGTCCCATGCATCAAACGACCTGTTCAGATGACACCTACATCCTCGCGCTCGATTCCGGAACGACCTCGGTGCGTTCCATCTTGTTCGATACACACGGCACCCCCGTCGCTCAGGCAAGTCAGCCCATCACCCAGCATTACCCCCAACCTGGCTGGGTCGAACATGACGCCCGAGAGATACTCGCCAAGCAGGTCTCAACTATCTCCGAGGTTCAGTTTGCAAGCGGCATCCACTCGGACCGCATCGCAGCTGTTGGCATCACGAACCAACGCGAGACAGTCGTTGTTTGGGACAGACACACTGGCGAGCCCATCTCCAATGCCATCGTGTGGCAATGCAGACGAACAGAGCCCATTATTGCAAGCATGCGGGAACGTGGCTTGAGCGATCTCATCGCGCAAAAGACTGGCCTCGTGCTCGACCCCTACTTCTCGGCAAGCAAAATTGCCTGGATTCTCGACAACGTGCCCGGAGCGCGCGAGCGCGCCGAGGCGGGGCAACTTGCCTGTGGCACCATCGATTGCTGGCTCATCTGGAACCTCACTGAAGGTGCAGTCCATGCCACTGACCGCACCAACGCGAGCCGCACGATGCTCTTCAACATCCACACCATGGATTGGGATGACGAGCTTCTCGACCTGTTTACCATTCCGCGCACCATCTTGCCTGAGGTCAAAGAGTCAATGGGCGACTATGGCCAGGTTAGTCAGGATATTATGCGCCTGCAGCCGCCCATCCTGGGTGTCGCAGGTGATCAACAAGCGTCTCTATTCGGACATTGCTGCTTTGAGGAAGGCCAGGCCAAGGCAACCTACGGCACTGGCTGCTTTATCCTCATGAACACCGGCGCCCATGCCGTGCCCTCAAAGAACGGCCTGGTCACAACCGTTGCCGCAAGCACCAAGGGCGAGTTGCGTTATGCCTTGGAAGGATCCGTCTTCAACGCAGGTTCCACCGTCCAATGGCTTCGCGACGAGCTGGGGCTCATTAAAGATGCAAGCGAAACCGAGGAGCTTGCCCTCAGTGTGCCAGACACCGCTGGAACCTATCTTGTCCCCGCATTCACAGGCCTTGGCGCTCCTTGGTGGGACGCAGAGGCTCGAGGCCTGATTTGCGGTCTCACACGCGGCTGCACACGCGCACATCTCGCCCGAGCGGCCCTGGAGAGCATCGCCTACCAGGCATACGATGTCCTCGAAGCCATGCGCAACGACTTTCCCTGTGACATCGAGGAACTGGCGGTGGACGGCGGCGGGTCGCAGAACCGCTTCACGATGGGCTGGCAGGCCGGCCTTCTGCAGCGTCCCGTGGTCAGGCCCAAAACAGCCGAGGTCACCGCACTAGGAGCCGCCTACCTTGCAGGCCTCAATGCAGGCTACTGGAAAGACCTGGACAGCCTTCGCGTAAACGCCGTTCAGTCAACCCGCTTCAAGCCCGAGCTAGCCGCAGAGCTCCGCCAGCAAAGCCTCGACGGCTGGTACCGCGCCCTCAACCGCGCAAGGGGCTAAAGAAAGCGTCCGCATAACCAGAAACGCAACTCTCTGTTAGACCACCGTTGACATGAGTT
>USJP01000011.1 GCA_900555105.1 uncultured Coriobacteriaceae bacterium
AGCGCCGCGGCGCTCAAGGGGGCCGTGGCCGATGAGGGGGCTGCGCTGGGTTCAGGGCAGACAACGGGCGAGGGGGACTCTGCGGGGAGGGACTGCGCCGCATCGTTGTGGCCGGCGAAGTCGGCCGCAGACGCGCTCGCGTTGTCGCATGCGTGTGCCTGCGCCGCCTGTTCGGTGACGGATGGTGCCTGTACCTGCGCTTCTGGGATGGGGGCGGCTGGAGCTGCTGGTGTGGCAGCAGGGCCTGTCGGGGCGATGTCGGCGCCGTCCACCTCGACTTCGAGCGTGACAGGCTCCATGGTTATCTCGCCCATGAGGGCCTCGACTGCCTCGCGGTACTTGCCCATGAGGTTGCGTGCGGCCCATTTCTGCTTGGTTGTCAGACGCATGACCGCGCCGTCGAACGACGAGGGGCTTGCCCGTTCGAGCCAAGCGAGGAGATCGTCCTGCCCTTTGGCGCGCACTTCGTCGAGCATGTCGGCCCAGAGGAACTGGGCGTCTTGTTCGAACATCTCCTGGTCCATGCGTTACCTCCCTTGCGCGATCTCGCCGAGAAGGCGGTGTCCCGCCTCGGTCAGTACGTATTTCTGGCCGTTCTTCACAATGAAGCCGGCCTCGGCAATCTTCTGCAAACGCCTTCCTGCTGTGGCGTTTGACATGCCTGTGGCTTGCGCCACCTCGGTGCCGCCCACCTTCTCAAAGTTGAAGAAGAGCGAGATGATCTGCACTTCTTCCTGGTCGAAGGGGGTGTTTGCATATGTGGTGCCTTGGGGCGGGGGCACGTTGGCACCTTGTGGGTTGCTTGCTGGCGCGAATGCTGCCTGGGGGGCTGGGCTCGTTTCACCGTACGGCATGCCCTGCATGGGTGTGGCGTTTGCGGGCCATTGGGTCCCGGCGGCGTACGGGTTCCATCCGCCTGGAGGCGTCTGGGGCATACCGGCTTGGCCGTAGGGCATTGTCCCCGGTTGATTCCACGCGCCTTGTTGCTGCGCGCCGGGAATGGGTGCCTGCGGGTAGGCACCTTGCGGCTGCTGCTGCCAAGCTTGACCGGGGGTGCCCTGTGCATATCCGGGGTTGCCGCCTGGCATGCCGGGATGCATTGACGACTGGCCGTACATGGTCTGGCCTGCAGGTGCATACCCTTGAGGGCCAGGATAGGCTCCCTGTTGAAAACCTTGCGCACCGCTCTGGGGCATTCCGTACATATTGAGCGGCTGTCCTTGTCCCATGCCCTGGGGATACCCTCCCTGTCCAGCCATGGGATAGCCGACTTGAGCCTGCATGCCGGCAGGGTAGGGGGCTGCTGCATTCTGGGAAGCCCCCGTTGCGGTGTCGGGGTTGGGCGCGCTGCCGGACGTGGGCTCGTCCTTGTGGGCCAGCGACACGGTGATGACGGCGCCTTGCCCCAGGTTGTCCTCGATGGAAATGCTGCCGTGCTGGAGCTTGACCGTGGCCTCCACCATGGGAAGCCCCGAGCCGGTGCCTCGTATGTAGCGCTTCATCGCCTTGGTGGCGCTGGAGAACGTAGGGCGAAGGGCCGCTTGCTTGTTGGGGATACCCGGTCCCTGGTCGGAGAACGAGATGGTCTGACCCTTGTCCATGATAGATATCGTCGGTTCGATGAACTGGGCGTGGATGTAGTTTTCAACCAGCTCACGAATGATGTGCCAGGGCCAGTCGCCTCCTTGCTGGGTGGCGAGCTCCCATACGTTCTTTGTGATCTCGTCGAGGTAGGTGCGCACGTCGCTGGGCGGTACCGTCACCACGCGCGGCGGCACTGTCATGGAGTCATATACGGCTATGCGGGCAGGCTGCTTGGGCGCGATGATTTCATCGTCGTCGCTTTCCTGTGCGTCGCCTGAGTTTTCCACGAATGGGTAGAACGTGTCCGACAAGATTTCCTCCCTGAGAACGATAAGAATGAATCTTACGCTCTTTGGGGACTTGTATTTTCAACATTTCATTGATGTTGAAAACTTCTCAACTTTCCTAGGTTTCAAACTTTTCACCTGAAAAATGAACAGATAGCAGTGAAAACAATCAACATTTCAACTGAGTTTTTCATTTTTGACAGAAAATCGGCTTCAGTTTTTAGCCTCTGTTGAAAAGTTAGGTGAAAAGTTGAAAAGTTTTCTATCAAGGAGAACCTTGCTGGATTACATTGAGAATTGTGGAGAGGTTTTACCGTTTTACGTGCAGTTTTTGCACGGTACTCCTATGCTTTATTGACATCATTTGTCGTGGTGGATAGGATTGGCAAACTGCAATAGCCGCCATTTGTGCTTTATATATATCAGGAGGATTCGATGAAGCGCACTTATCAGCCCAATAAGAGGCATCGTGCCAAGGTGCACGGCTTCCGTGCCCGTATGGCCACCAAGAACGGCCGCAAGGTTCTCGCCCGCCGTCGTGCTAAGGGCCGTGCCAAGCTCACCGTTTCTGACGAGCGTCACACGAAGTAACTTTCATTGGATGACCAAGGCTGCATGAACATCATTAAGTCCAGCGAGCAAATCAGCGAGCTGTTCAGCCAAGGGAAAAGGGTTTCTGCCAAAGAGATCCGCATCATCTATAAAAAGCACGATGAGCAACGCGACCCCTGTGGTCGCGTTGCTTTTATAGCGGGAAAAAAGCTCGGCAATGCCGTAGTTCGTAACCGCAGCAAGCGCGTTATGCGCGAGGTTGCCCGTGAGAACGGTCTACCCGTTGAGGGATACGACATCCTGCTCATGGCAACCCCTGCAACGCGCGGTGCAGATCATGATGTGCTCAGCTCTTCTTTGGCAAAGGCTCTTCGTCGTGCGGACATTCGGTAACGATGTCTAGGCTGTCGGGCGCATGGGAAAAGGTGAGGCGCATTCCGCGTTGGCTTGGAATGTGTCTCATCAATTTTTATCGGGGGTGTATCTCTCCTCGTTTTCCTGCCTGTTGTCGATATGTGCCGACGTGTTCGCAGTACGCCCTTTGTGCTGTGGAGCGCTTTGGATTGCTCAAGGGTTCATGGCTGTCGCTGAAGAGGATTCTGCGTTGCAATCCTTTTCATGAAGGCGGTTATGATCCTGTACCACAAACCTTCTCCTTGTTTGGGAGAAACGGGAATACAAATCGTTAGGCCGACCTGTTAGGTAATGGAACGTCAGCACCTGTTGACATGATTTTTGACACGGAGGATCTATGTGGGATTGGTTGATCACCTTCCTCTTCGACTGCATCCAGGGCCTTGAGGGTCTCCTGGGTGACTGGGGTCTCGCCATCATCATCTTTACTGTCATCATTCGTCTTCTGCTTCTGCCTCTGACCTTCAAACAGCAGAAGTCCATGGCCGAGATGCAGATGGTTACCCCCCTGCTTCAGGAGCTGCAGACGAAGTATGCTGATGACCCCCAGCGTCTCAATGCTGAGATGACCAAGTTCTATGCCGAGCACAAGTTCAACCCCCTGGCGGGTTGTCTGCCCATGCTTGTGCAGATGCCTATCTTCTTTGCACTCTTCTCGGTTTTGCGCGACCATGTGCCCGCTGATGCCAGCTTCTACGGCATCCTTCCCTCGCTTGCAAACAACGCCGGTGGCATTCTGGCCACTGCTGGCTTTGGCGCTGCCATCCCCTACATCATCTTTGTGATCCTGTTCGGCATTCTGACGTTCCTCCCCATGTATCTGCAGCAGAACTCCAACTCGATGACCAAGGGCATGGGCGCATTCATGACCATCATGATGCTCTTTGTTGGTTGGTCTTCCCCTGCTGGCGTCGTGCTGTACGGGGTTGTTTCGAGCGGCTGCGGTGTCGTGCAGCAGCAGCTCATCTTCAAGAAGAAGAAGATTGAGGCTGAGGAGGAGCAGGCGGCTCTCGCTGCTTCGCAGCCCCCCAAGCCTGTCGAGGTTGATGTGGTGCGCCGCGAGCACAAGCCTCGTCCTCGCAAGAAGAGCTAAGTGTTTCACGTGAAACATATCATTTGCCGATGCTTTGAATAAGAGAGTAGTTGAGACCATGGCAGAGTTTGAAGAGGAAGTGCTCGAGGAAGAATTTGAGGCTGAGGAGGCTTGCGATGAGCAGCCTGCGGCCGACGAGACTTCGCTGATTCCTGAAGAGTTTGCTGAGGTGGCGCGCAAGTACAAGGCTCATGAGTCCCTTTCCGATGACGACCTTGACCTTATTGCCGACACCTCGATTGAGGTTCTCCGTACGCTCCTTGGTTTCTTCGGCGCCGAGGGTGCAACCATCGATGAGTATGATGGTGGCGACGGCGAGCTGATTTTTGATGTGAGCAATGCCGACCTTGCGCTGCTCATTGGACGTCATGGCAAGACGCTTGAGTCGTTTCAGTACATGTTTAGTGCCATTGTGCACAACAAGCTGGGCTTCAAGTTTCCTGTCGTTGTGGACATTGAAAGCTACAAGAGCCGCCGCCGTGCAAAGCTTGAGGCTATTGCCAAGTCGAGCGCCGCTCGTGCTCTGCAGCGCGGCCAGGAAGTGCGACTTCATCCTATGAAGTCCTACGAGCGTAAGATTGTGCACCTGACCTTGCGCAGCAACCCTAACGTTGTGACGCATTCTGAAGGTCAAGAGCCCAATCGCTGCGTCGTTGTTGTTCCGGCTTCCAAGAAACAGGGCAAGTAGCAAGAGCTTTTTCAACAAGCACTGTGATTGAGAAGAGGGAGACGTGAGTCTCCCTCTTTTTTTTGACAAGAAACCACGGTACATTGTTTTTAGGCAAAACAAGTGTACGGGTTGGATGACAGAGAATGGTTGAAAACCAGGCCGTCAGCTTCTTCGTTTGTCTGTGATTCTGGGGTGTCAGTAAGAAACGGACTATGAATCAAGTAATTCGACGCCTGGGCTTTTCTTTGCCTTTTGAGTCTCACCCAAGAGAGTGGAATGCAAATCAACCACTCCAGCATTTGGGTTTATCTTTGTCTCTTGAGCGTCATCCAAGAGGATGAAATGCAAATCAGGTACTTGTGCTTTCGGGCTTGTCTATGTCTAGATTCAAGGTATGAGTCTTAGCTGCTTTGCTGATAAAGCGTATGTCTCATAAGGCTGGAGCCTCAGACCTTTTACAATCATTGGGTAAAGAATTTTCTCAAGACAAAACGTACGTACTGCGAACAACGGAAAGGAACCTGCGCATGGAAACAAGCGAAGCGCCTCGCCGCAAACATGTTGCTGATATCCCTGAGAACCTTGAAGAGCAAGCTGAAAAGTTGGTTGGCTTGTGTCAGAAGCTCAATCTTGAAGTAGGCCAGGAGCAGGCGAGGAAGCTTGTGGACTACCTTGTTTTGATGCTGAAGCAAAACGAGGTTATGAACCTGACTGCCATCAAGGAGTGGGACAAGGCCCTTGTGTTGCATCTTGCCGACTCCCTCGTTCCCCTGCCTGAGTTTTCCAAGGTCATGGCAAAGAATCCTGACAAGCCATTTCTTGACATGGGAGCCGGCGCCGGCTTGCCTGGTATTCCTCTTACTATTGCCACGTTGAACACTACAGGTGTTCTGTGCGATTCGGTCAAGAAGAAGATGGCTGCTGTTGAGGGGTTCATTACGGCTCTTAATTTGGGCGACAGGCTGTCCACGACGTCGGTGAGGCTTGAAGAGCTCGGCAACACGCACCGTGGAGTGTTTGGGTGTGTGACTGCTAGGGCCCTTGCGAGTTTGCCTGTTCTTGTGGAGTATGCGACTCCGCTGCTCGCAAAAGGCGGATCGTTCATTGCCATCAAAGGCAAGCCTGAGCCTGAGGAGATTAAGGCTGGCTCCAAGGCTGCACAGCTCTGTGGTCTGTCGGTTGTGTCTACGCGCACGATTGAGCTTCCTGGGGATGCCGGGGAGAGAACCATCATTGTGTATGAGAAGGTAAAGGAGACAGGGCTTGCCTTGCCGCGTGCAGTTGGCGAAGCATCCAAGCATCCTCTTGCATAGTGATTATCCTGGATTTGTTGCGACAAGGTTTGACCGTAAGAACGCTCTTGTGAGACCTAAAACAGTCTTGCAGTACTTTGGTATAAGATGTTTCACGTGAAACAGTTGCACTACATTGAACGGAGCCCTCGTGGATTACCAGAAGACTAAGCGTAAATCACCCGATAAGGACACAAAAGTCATTGCCATCATGAACCAGAAAGGTGGCGTGGGTAAATCCACGACGGCCGTGAACCTCTCTGCCGCTTTGGGAGAAAAGAACTACAAGGTCCTCGTTGTTGACTTCGATCCACAGGGTAACACCACGAGTGGCTTGGGTGTGGACAAGAACGCTGTTGAGAAGAGTGTCTACGATGCCATTCTCAATGACGTGTCTATGAGTGAGGCGGTGGAAAACAGCACGAGTCACAACGTGTTTGTTATTCCTGCCACTATTCAGCTTGCCGGTGCCGAAGTTGAGCTAGTGCAAGCCGATGAGCGTGAGACCCGTCTCAAAAAGGCTATCGATGAGATTAAAGACAACTTCGACTATATCTTTATCGACTGCCCCCCTTCTCTGGGAGTCCTTACCATCAATGCCCTGACGGCATGCAACAGCATTCTGGTTCCGATTCAGTGTGAGTTCTACGCGCTTGAGGGTGTCACGAAGCTCATGGAGTCCATCAAGATGATGAAGTCCACCCTCAACCCTGAGCTTGAGATTTTCGGTATCGTGTTGACGATGTACGACAAGCGTACATCTCTCTCTAAGCAGGTGGCCGACGAGGTGCGCAACTACTTTGAGAAGAAGGTCTTCAAGACGGTTATTCCGCGCAACGTCAGGCTCAGTGAGGCGCCAAGCTACGGTGAGTCCATTTTTGAGTATGACAAGCTGAGCAAGGGTGCTCAGGCATACCGCGACCTGGCAAAGGAAGTGATTCGTCGTGGCTAAAAAGGGTGGACTTGGCATGGGCCTGGGAGCCCTTGTCTCTCAAAGTGCCAAGGAATCAGGCCTTGACGAGATGGCTGACAAGGATGCAACGGTCAAGGAAGTTGCGATTGGTGAAGTGCATCGCAACCCCAATCAGCCGCGTACCAAGTTCGATCAAGAAGATCTCGATGAGTTGAGTGCCTCTATCAAAGAGGTTGGCATCATTCAGCCTATCGTGGTGCGCAAAGACACTCAGGGTTATGAGATTATTGCCGGTGAGAGGCGCTATCAGGCGGCCTGTGCTGCCGGTCTCGAAAATGTGCCGGTTGTGGTGCGTGATGATACCGACGACATCACGAGCCTTCAGCTTGCCCTTATTGAGAACATTCAGCGCGCTGACCTCAATGTCATTGAAGAGGCGCGCGCCTATCGCGACCTCATCGAACGCAGTGCCATGACGCAGGAGGAACTTGCTAAGAGCGTCTCGAAATCGCGCTCGGCGATTGCCAATGCCTTGCGTCTGCTTGAGCTTCCTGATGAGGTGCAGGAGATGGTGTATGCAGGCAAGCTTTCTGCCGGTCATGCCCGTGCCATCCTCATGGCGAAGGGTGATGAGGCGCGCATCGCCCTTGCCCATCGCGTTGTCAATGAAAAGATGACCGTGCGCATCGTTGAGGCGATTGCTCCGACGTTTACAGGTGAAGAGAAGCCGGTGCGTCAGAAAGTGCAGATTCCCGCCTCGTATAAGAAGGCTGCTAAGACATTGAAAGAAGGTCTTGGTACCCCGGTACGTATTAAGGAATCAAAAGGCAAGTACCGTATTGAGATTGATTTTGAGAACGAAGAGCATCTCGAACAGCTCATGGCCATGATTCAAGGATAGGAGATGGCAGCATGAAGGGTATCGTCAAGTTTCTCGGTATTGTCGGTGTGGCCGTTGGAGCAGCTGCTGTGACTGTCATTGCCCTGAATGACGAGCAGGTGCGCACCAAGGTTGCTCATGCGACAGAGCAGGTCAAACATGGTGTGCAAGAGATTGTTGCAACCGTGGCCGAGGGCGTCGACCAAGTTCGCAAGGAAGCAAGTCTCAACCAGGTTGAGAAGAATCAAGCCTGGGTTGACGAGCAATGGGAAGCTTTGGGCATTTAAAGTATATTGTTTGGCTTATTTGCATAGTAAGTAAAGAAAATCCCGCGTACGGTTTTCTATCGTACGCGGGATTTTTTGTATCAATCCTGTATTTTAAAACCAAAGGAACTCGTTTAAACCGAGCAGGTTACGCCTTCTGCTTGAGCTGACCGCAGGCTGCGTCGATGTCGGAGCCACGAGACTCGCGGATCGTGGTCTCAACGCCGGCGGCAGACAGCGTCTTGGCAAAGAGGGCGACGCGTTCCTTGTCGGAAGGCTGGAAGGGGGAGCCTGCCACCTCGTTGAGCGTGATGAGGTTCACGTGGCATAGCGTCCTGCGGCAGAAGGTGACGAGGGCCTTGAGCTGAGCGTCGGAGTCGTTGATGCCGGCCATCATGGCATACTCGTAGGTGGGACGACGGCCCGTTGCCTCGGCATAGGAGGCCACGGAGTCGCGCAGACGCTCGAGGTCGTACTGACGCACGCCGGGCATCAGCTCGTCGCGAGTGTCCTGCACGGCGGAGTGCAGGGAGATGGCGAGCGTGAACTGCTCGGGCTCGGAGGCAAAGCGGCGAATCTGCGGAAGGATGCCGGCGGTGGACACGGTGATGTGACGGGCACCGATGTCGAAGCCGTCCTTGCTGTTGAGGATGCGCATGGCCTCAAGCACGGCGTCGTAGTTGAGGAAGGGCTCGCCCTGACCCATGAGGACGACGCTGCTCACGCGCGTGCCAAAGTCGTTGGCAACGACGCGCACCTGGTCGACGATCTCGCCGGGGCCAAGGTTGCGGGTGTAGCCGTTGCGACCCGTGGCGCAGAAGGTGCAGCGCATGGGGCAGCCGGCCTGCGTGGACACGCACACGCAGAGCTTGTTCTTGCCGGGCATGCCGACGGTCTCGACGAGGGTGCCGTCGCCCATGCGGACGAGGTACTTGCGCGTGCCGTCCTTGGAGACCTGCTTCTTGGTGACGGTCACCGGAAGAAGGGGGAGCTCCTGAGCAAGCCTCTGGCGCAGGTCCTTGGGAAGGTTGGTCATCTCCTCATAGGTGGAGACACCCTTGCCGTAGAGCCACTGAATGACCTGCTTGGCCCTAAACGCCGGGGTGTTCATCTCCTTCTGGAGGATCTCGGTGATTTGGTCGCGGCTGAGAGCCTTGACTCCGATGCTTTCGACGGTTGCGCGTTCCATGTGGTTATACCACCTCTCCTTTTAGAAAAACCCATTCCCTCGTAGAGTATCATGTGCACAGTTGGTATCGAACAATCCGACAAACTTGCCACCTTGAGGGATGTGCAATGCAGGGTAAGAGATTTAAGAATCAAAGCCAAGACCAGCTCGCGCAGACAGGCAGGGCCAGTGGTGCGCATTTTGCCAAGGCCCCGTCGAAATCCGCGCCGCAAGGTGCTCCTGCGCCGGCTAGGCCTTATCCACAGGTGCAGTCCATCCAGCTTCCCCAGCCTGTGCAACAGACGAACAGGCAGATGGTGACTGGTGAATTCGCAAAGGTCACGCCTTCCCAGCGCAGGCCGAACCAGGCTGCCCCGCAGCAGCAAGCAAAGAGGCCGCAACCAGGCCAGCCTGGGCAGGTGCGCGGTGTCGCGCAAAACCCGACATCACGGAAGATCTCACCGCTTGTTTCAGCGGCCATTCCGCGCGTGTCCAGTGATGCCGACGACTCTGCAGCCTTGCGCCGCGCCGTCATCACGGGCGTTTCGGGCTCGATGAAGAAGATTCCTTCAAACGCTCCTGCCCGCAAAGTGTCAGGATCGAACAAAGCGTACTCTCGATACAGCAATGGGTACTTTGACAGGCCCGAGGCAAAGCAGCTGACCGATTATGTGGCTGCGTTCCAAACTGAGCCGACAGTCGGCGCTCCTGCTTATTCTTGGATGGCATTTGCCATCTATGGGGCCTTGTCGTGCGTGGCAAGCGTAGGATGGGCTGTTGTGACCATGGTGTCGGGGGCTGCTCCCTTAAGGGGTGCAAGCCCGCTTATGTTCGCAGGACTGGTCATTCTTGCGCTCATTGTCGTGTGCGCCGTCGTGTGCGCCGCAGCCACCTCGGCGGCAACGCTGCGCACGGGCCGATTTGAGCCTGCTGACGTATGGGCCTCCGCTGTGGGAAAGTCTGCCCTTGTGCTTCTGGGCTGTCTTGTCGTTTGGATCGTGTGCGCAGCCGTTGTGGGTTAAGGGCTGCTTGAGGAAGGAAGTTGAAAGGCATGTCGTTTCTTGAGAACAAGAAAGTGGCAATACTCTACGGCGGTGTGAGCGACGAGCGCGAGGTGAGCCTTGCAAGCGGCCAGAACGCCTACGATGCCCTGAGCGCCTCCGGCGTGGACGTCGAGCTCATTGACACGCGTGACGGACGCGAGGCGCTGCGTCGCCTGGCGGATGGCAACTACGCGGTGGCATTCATCGCGCTGCACGGCAAAGGCGGCGAGGATGGAACCATCCAGGGAGCCCTTGAGATGCTCCAAATCCCTTATACGGGCTCAAGTGTGGCCGCCAGTGCCACAGCGATGGATAAATCGCGTTCTAAGGCCATGTATGCCCTCGCAGGACTCGCCGTGGCAAGGTCGGTGACGCTTGCGAGTCCCACGGCCATGTCGGTGGAGGAGATCGCGCGGGCTGTCGGTGACAAGTGCGTCGTGAAGCCGTGTGGCGACGGGTCGAGCGTGGGTATGAGCATCGTGCACACTCCCGCCGAGCTCCCCCATGCCCTGGAAGTCGCCTTCGCGTGCGGCCAGAAGGTCATGGTCGAGGAATATGTCGCGGGCACGGAGGTCACGGTTGCCGTTCTGGGCAACGACGACCCCGAGCCGCTGCCCGTAATCGAGATTGTGCCCCATGCCGAGTTCTATGACTATGAGGTGAAGTACAGCGCCAACGGTGCCGACCACATCATCCCGGCGCGCCTTGAGGCCGATGTGTATGAGCGCGTGCAGACGGCTGCCGTGCAGGCCCACAAGGCCCTGGGCTGCCGCGGCGTGAGCCGTTCTGACTTCATCATTCGAGACGACGGCACACCCGTCATCCTGGAGACGAACACCATCCCGGGTATGACTGCGACCTCGCTTCTGCCCGACACGGCACGCAAGGTCGGCATGGACTTCGGGCAGGTGTGCCTGAAACTCCTCGAACTTGCGCTCGAGGGTCGTTAACAAACGTTTCATGTGAAACACCGTGCATGAAAAACGCCCGCAGCCTGGGATTCCAAGCTGCGGGCGTTATTGTTTGCGACCTGTATTGCACGGCGACGACGTCGCCGGATTGAACCCTAGCGGGCGACGCTGCGAGCGGCTGCGATGATGGTGGCGCAGGCGTCGGTGTTGAAGCGGTTCTGCTCGGGGCGCTCGCCGTCGGCAATGGCGAGGGCGAGCTTGTCGCCGCGGGTGAGCTTCTTGCCCTCGGCCTGCTTGGCGCGATAGGTCTCCACGAGCTTGCCCATCTTGCCGCCGGGCTGGCAGTCCTTGTACGAAAGGCCGCCGGGAAGCGCCTGGTACAGGAACGACTCAACGGGCAGGTCTCCGCAGTTCCTCATCTTGATCTGTTTCTCGAGGTCGGCGTTGAGCGAGGCGATGCCCACCGAGAAGACGATGAGGTTCTGTTCGCCGAAGTACGAGCAGCCCTCGATGATGCCCGAGATGCCTTCGATGTGGTTGTGATGCAGGGGACCGCCGAAGATGATGGTGGGGTAGGTGGAGACGTTGAACAGGTTCGCCTTCTGAATGGGCTTGATAGCATAGTCGAGCGTCTCGGCGAGATACTCGGCATAGCGTTTGGTGTAGCCGGTGAACGAGTTGTACAAGACGATGCCGTCTTTTGCCATGCAAGGCTCCTTACTACGTGGTTCGCGTGCCGGTGTTGTACCTCAAAAAGGGCAGGTTATGCCCCAAAGGCGCAACGGCACACAAAGAAGAGAATGACGATGATGAGAATGAGGCACGCCGCGCCGGCGCCCCAGACCGCTGCAGGCTTGCCTGCAATGAGGCCCATGACGAGCTTGTCGGTGCCGGAACGCTTGTGCTTGAAGATGACACAGCCGGAGTTGCGCTTCGTGTCGATGGGATAGGGATGCTCGTCGGGGCTCTCCCAGTCTCCCGTGGCGAGAACCTGGTCCCAGCCAGCGCCGGTGAGGGCGATGTCGGGGCGCTTGCCCTCGGCGAGGCGCTCAGAAGTCTTCCGCGTGTAAGCGTCGAGGTTGGCACGCTCGGTAGTCTGCGAGGCCTTGACGTTGTAGAACTGATAGACGAGCTCGGCGTGGTACAGTTTGTCGGTGTTGTCATACCAGACGAGCGACAGCCAGCAAGCGCCGTCATTGCCGTTTTCCAACGCCTCGCGGATGGCGAGCTTGTTCTTGGGGTTCGCCGTGCCGATGACGTCGCCACCGACGGTGCTTACCGTGAAGAGGCCTGAATCGGCTTGCCAGGTAAGCTTGAGAGGCATGCCTATGATGCAGCCGTTAGAGGCGAGCAGGCGGCTCGATTGCTCGGTGATGTCATCGATAACGAGGTAATCGGCAAAATAAACGTCAACTTTTCCCATGTATCCCCCTTTGATAGAGTGTGAAAAGGATACCATCACGCCTTATGCATGTGGACGGACATCGTTGAGGAGCGAGAACACTTTGAGCGAGACTATATCTGCGGAGCTTGCCTCCATTATCATGCCGGGCTGCGACGAGGATGTCGCGGCGCGTTATGCCACCTTGGCACAAAGAGCTAGCATAGCGCAGTTTGGTCTGCTTGACGAGGATGTCGTTGTGCTCGATACCGAGACAACGGGACTGGACTTCAAGGATTGCGAGCTCATCGAGGTGGCAGCCGCCCGTCTGCGCGGCAACGAGATCGTTGAGACGTTCGATATGTTCGTGCATCCCGTAAAGCCCATTCCGCCCGAGGTTGTGCAGATCACGGGTATCACCAACGAGCAGGTGGCTGATGCCTCCTGTGCGATGGAGGTGTGCAGCAAGCTGGCAGAGTTTGCCAAGGGTGCTCCCATCGTGGCACACAACTCTGCTTTTGACCAGCACTTCATGGAGAAGGGCTTTGGCGGGCAAAGCGTGGGCGGGCCTTGGATCGACTCGTTGGAGCTTTCGCGCATCGTGCTCCCCTGCCTGAAGTCGCACAAGCTGCACGACCTGTCGCGCGCTTTTGGCCTGCATGCCTCCACTCACCGTGCCATCGACGACGTCATTGCTACCTGCGGCTTGTGGCGCATCCTTCTTGTTGCCGCCAGCGACATGCCGGCCGGACTTGTGAACCGCCTCGCGAAGATGTACCCGGATGTCGAATGGGGTTACCGTCCCATCTTTGCCCAGATGGCCGCCATGGCGCCCGACGAGCCGTTCTCGCTTGTGGACGCGCGCGTTCAGCGTTGCTCGCACATGCAGGTGAGCCTGCGCGAGGACGCCGACGACGTCGACGAGATGCGCGGGCTTGTGTATCCCAGCGACGACGAGGTGCGCAGCGCCTTTGCCACCGACGGCGTGGTGGGAAAGATGTATACCGGCTATGAGCCCCGCACAGAGCAGGTGCAGATGTCGCTCGAGGTGGCCCGCGCCTTTCGCGAGAACCGTCCCGCCGCGCTCGAGGCGGGCACCGGTGTGGGCAAGTCCATCGCCTATCTGCTTCCCTCGGCCCTCATGGCCCAGGCAAACGGCATCACGGTAGGCGTTGCCACGAAGTCGAACACCCTTGCCGACCAGCTTATCAACAGGGAACTTCCCTTGTTGAGCGAGGCTTTGGGCGGCACGCTCACCTACACGGCTCTCAAGGGATATG
>USJP01000012.1 GCA_900555105.1 uncultured Coriobacteriaceae bacterium
CCATAGTCGCCGGCATCAGGATGGTTCGGGTCCTGCTTGAAGTGAGCGGACATCGTCCCTCCGTTTCATATCTTTGGTGCCAGGAGACCCCAATGAACATGTATGTGGCCGAGCACGCGGCCAAACCAGTATTTTATCGAGGCCCGAACACAGCAAACAGACCCCCTGGGCAAACCCCACCATATCAGCTCAGCGCGGTGACGAGCCTGTGGGGAGAACGTGGCCGGCGTGTGAAGAGACCCCATGGCGCAAGCAAGAAAGGCGGCTTACACCTCACGCGAGGCCTCTCGCCCCTCATACACGGCACGCAACGGCTCGAACACGCGCGCAAGGCTGTATCTCGCACTTGTCGCAACGGCATGCTCGCCCATCTCGGCCAGCATCGCTGGGTCGGCGAGCAGGTGCTCGACGCACGAGCAGAATCCGGCGGCGTCGCCCTGATTGAACAACAGGCCGTTCACGCCAGGATCGACGAGGTCAACATGACCCTTCACGGAACTTAAAACCGCAGGTAGACCACAGGCAAATGCCTCAACCACATGAAAGGGCAGCCCCTCGTAGCGGCTTGCCGAGACGCACGCGTCGCTTGCCGCACGCCATAGGGCAAGACCGGCGGCGTCAAGGTGCCCGGGCATCGCCACCCGTCCCTCAACGCCGAGCTCACGGGCGAGGCCGAGGCATGCCTGCTGCTCAGAGCCCCTGCCGGGCAAAGCGAGAACCACGCGCTCGGGCAGGTTTGGGAGCGCCTCGATCAGTAGGCGCTGATTCTTGCGCTGGGAAAACTCGGCGACGCACAGGCACACAAACGCGTCGTCGCGCATGCCCAACGCACGACGGGCAGAAGCCCGCTCGCAGGCGCTAGCAGGATGCAGGCCATCGAGCACAACGCCCATGCCGGGCGTTTCCACCACCTGTCCCCGACAGAGCCTGTGCTCACGAGCAATGATGGCGTCTTGGCGGTTCATGACCACGATTTGGTCGGTCACGCCGGCGCAAAGGCGCTCGGCAGCAAGCAGGGCGGCCCTGCGCAAAAACGACGCGTCGGCATCAAAGAGATACCCGTGCACGGTGTTCACCACACGAGGACGCGCTCCTTTGTCGCGCTGCACGGCCCCCAAAATGCCTAAGCGCACAAAGAAAGCCGCGAGGGAGGTGTGCGTCAGCACGATGTCGAAGCGCTCGCGCAGCTGCAAGCGCGACACCTCACAGGCCACGGCAAAATTGCGCGGCGAGGACATGGACTTCACGAAGTCGGCAGGTATGCAGCGCACGCCCTGCGGCATGCCGGCAGCCACCGGGTCGCCCCCGGCAAACAGGGTCACATCGAATCCGTCGGCACGTAAGGCCTCGATATAAGGGAGGTGGAAGCTTCGCAGATGGCCGAACGTCGAGGCAGCATACAGCACCTTGCGGCCGCTGCAGGCGCATTCCGATTTGCCGCGCTCGTTCATATCGCCCCTCCTCCCCTGCTTGAACTGTGTCCCCATCTTAGAGGATTGGCGTTCATTGGGCGTCTGCGGCGACGGTATGCAAAAATCCCCTAAAATGAAAGGTTACTCTATCGTAATCGCACGGCACTACGCGCCATGCACCGAAGGGAACCTTATGGTAAGACCCGGACGCCGGGCGTTCAGCATCATGTCGTACTTCACCGACATCCTCATCGCCCCCATCTCCATGGCCATCGCATTCTGGCTGCGCTTCTGCCTTTTCTCAGGCGAAAACCCCATCGGCACGATGACCGAGCATGTGCTGTGGGTCACCGCCTTCTCGCCGCTGTACGTCTTCTTCTATGGCCTTTTGGGCGTATACGACCGCCACCGCACCGTCGAGACCTCGCATAAGCTCGGGCAGCTCGTTGCGGCGAACACCATCACCACCATGCTCTTCATCGACTGCATCTTCGTACTGCGCGTCATAGACTTCTCGCGCTGGCTCGTCGTGTTCTACTGGATTATCTCAGTGACCCTGTCATGCCTAAAAGAGCTGGCAGTCACACACATCCTCAAATCCATCCATCGCTCAGGCCGCGACCTGCGCAGGGTCGTCATCGTGGGTTCGGGGGCGGGAGCCTGCACGTTTGCGCACGGCATCGCCGCACATCCCAGCACCGGACAGGTCGTAGTGGGCAACATCGGACAGGCGTCGATTGAGGACATCAGGCTGCTAGGATCGTACGCCGACATCGACCATATCCTCGACGCCGTTCTGCCCGACGAGGTCGTCATCGCCATCGATGCCAAAGAGCAGGACTTGCTCGACCCCATCCTCATCGCCTGCAAACGCAGCGGCATCAAGCTGTCGATTCTACCTGCATACTACCAGTTCCTCTCCAGCAGGCCCTCAATCAGCATCGAGGGCGGCGTGCCACTCATCAACGTGCAGCACGTCGTGCTCGACAACCTGGGCTTCGCGTTCCTCAAGCGCCTCATGGACGTGGTGGGATCGGCCGTGCTCATCGTGTTGACTTCGCCCATCATGCTCGTGGCGGTCATCGGCACCAAGCTCTCCTCCCCCGGCCCGGTCCTATTCAAGCAGGAGCGCGTGGGACGCAACCGCAAGCTGTTCTACATGTACAAGTTTCGCTCGATGCGCGTGAACGTGCATGAGGCGGACGGTTGGACCGTCGCCGGCGACCCGCGCCGCACGGCCTTCGGCGCCTTTATGCGCCGCTACTCCATCGACGAACTGCCTCAGCTGTTCAACGTGCTCAGGGGCGACATGAGCCTTGTGGGGCCCAGGCCCGAGCTTCCCCAGCACGTGTACGACTTCAAGGGCAGCGTGCCGCTGTACATGCTGCGCCACCAGGTGCGCCCCGGCATGACGGGCTGGGCGCAGATCAACGGCCTGCGCGGCGACACCTCCATCAAGGCCCGCGTGGAATATGACCTGTACTACATCGAGAACTGGTCGTTCATGTTTGACCTGCGCATTCTCTTTACCACCCCATTCAAGGGCATCGTGAACAAGCAGGAGCCGCTCGTGAAGAAGAGCGCCAAAAAGTAGGCCGGGCACGCGATAGACGCAAACAAAAATGGGCCGAACGGGAGTTGCGAGCTGCATCCCGTCCGGTCCATTTGCATATCTCAGGCACTATCCTCGTTTGAGCGTGACCTGCTCACCGCGAGCGTACGTCTCGCTCCAGGCCCACTCGAACTCATCGCCTGCCATCGGAGCAGCCGCGTCTACCTCGCCATATTGCAGCTCGGTGTAGCCCACATAGCGCGCAAGGTTGACCTCGAGCACATAGGCGTCGGACGTGCTGTACCGACCGCTGGCTCGCGAGGCGATGTCGAACGTCTCGCGCGTGACGTAGCCATGGGAATCCTGCGCGCGCACGGCAAACAAGAGCCCCGAGGCATCGGTACGGGCGCGGTCGGCGAAAACATAGAGCTTGTTGTCGCGCAGACACACCTGGATGCCCTCGTCGTCGTTGACGCACATCAGGGCCGCCTCGTTGAGCGGCAAAGCCTGTATGCGGCCAGGCAGCGTTGCCTCGCTCGCCGCGATGACGATGAGAAGCGCCGCGAAGGCAAGAACGGTGATACGCACGGCCTTGGGAAGGCCCGCGACACGCTGAATGAACGACGTGCGTGCCTGCGCCTGGGCAGGCACGCCCGAGTTCTCACTGCACGCCGAGACAGCACCCCGCCCCGAGGCGAGTGAGGCCTGCCCAGCCGCCTTGTCTACCGCAGGCTGCGAGGCTGACTTGGGAGCCTCGTCGATGAACAGCGGCGGCAGCTCGTCTTTGCCCGGTAGCTTCTTGGTGCTGAGGTACTTCTCGTATGCGTCGCACAGACCTTGCACGTTGTTGCCAAAGGCAATCTGGTTGCCGTGGTCGAGCCAGAGAATCTTGTTGCACAGCGAGCGCACCTGACCCGTGGAGTGGCTCACAAGCAGCGTGGTGGCGCCGCCCGCGATGATCTCGCGCATCTTGGCCTCGCTCTTCTTGCGGAAGGCACCGTCGCCCACCGAGAGCACCTCGTCGAGGATGAGCACCTCGGGGTCGACAAGGCTTGCAATGGAGAACGCCAGGCGGCTCTTCATGCCGCTGGAGAGCTGCTTGAAGGGACGGTCCTCAAACCCGCGCAGCTCGGCGAAGTCGATGATGGAGTCGTAGGTCTCGTCGACAAACGCACGGCTGTAGCCCAGCATGGCGGCACGCAGGTAGGTGTTCTCACGCACCGTGAGGTCACCGTCGAAGCCGCTGGCAAGCTCAAGCAGGGCTGCAATCTTACCGTTGCACTGCACCGTGCCCTCAGTGGGCACCATGATGCCGCTGATAGCCTTGAGCAGCGTGGATTTGCCCGCACCGTTGGAGCCGATGATGCCGAGCATGTCGCCGGGTTCAAGCTCGAAGGTCACGTGCCTGTCGGCCCAGAACTCGGTGACGTGGTACTCGTGCTTGAGCCTGCGGATGAAGTACTCCTTGAGGCCGATGTCCTTGAAGTCGCCGGTGATATAGCGAATCGATACGTTTTTGCAGCTGATCATTGCAGTCATGGGCGCACCTTACACGTAGTACAAAAACTCGTGGTTCTTCTTCTTGTAGATCAGCGCGCCGATGGCAAACGCGACCACGGCATAGCCGATGACAAGCGCGTGCAGGCCCACCGAGGGCACGAGCCCGTCGATGACCACCTGGCGGAAGTATGTGATGTAGACATACACCGGGTTGCAATAAAACAGGTTCTGGATGAGCGGCGGATAGCTCGAGGTGGTGTAGAAAATGGCGGACAGGTACATGAGCAGCATCGTGAAGACACCCCAGAGATACTGCACGTCCTTGAAGAAGACATAGAGCGCCGACAGGATGAGGCCCACGCCGACATTGAACAGCATGAGAAACACGATAGGCACGATGAGCAGAAGGAAGTTCCAGGTAAACGTGATGTGGTCGATGAGGCAGAAGACGAAGAACACGCACAGTGTGATGCCGAAGTTGATGATGGTCTGCACGTTTTTGGAGAGCAGGAACATGTACTTGGGCACGTTGACCTTGGTGAAGATGTGCGAGTTTGACATGAGGGCCGTCATGCCCTGCGAGGTGGCCTCGTTGAAGTAGTTGAACACGAGGTTGCCGCAGAATAGGTATGTGGTGTAGTGGTCCATGCTCTGACCAAAGAACTGCGTGAAGACGATTTTCATGACAAGCAGCGTGAGCAGCGGGTTAAGCACGCTCCACAGCATGCCGAGCACCGTGCGCTTGTACTTGGTCTTAAAGTCACGCGCGACCAGTTCCTCGAACAGAAACTGGTGTTCCTTCAGTTTTTGAAGCATGCAACCCCTCGCAAACACACGCCCAGCTCAATCGGCCTGTACCAGCGGAATATTTTATCTGACCCGAAGCCACTCTCCAGCCCAAAGCCCAAACCCACATGCATGCACCGCAGCAAGAAACCCATCTCTTCAAAACAACCCATCCCACCGTAGGCCGTATACTGTTGCCACTCCTCACTATTCGGCTCTTTTACTGGTCAGTTGGGATTGCTTGATGCAAAAGATACGTAACATCGTCCTGCTCGTCTGTGCTTCAGGACTGCTCTGTTGCACGATGGGTTTCAAGGTCCTGAACAAGCTCAACATCCCGGTCCCCAGCGCACTCCAGACAAATGTCGAGCGCAGCTACCTGGAAGGAAGACCCTACACGCGCCTTCCGAACCCTTCCGTTGACTCGTTTCTCTCCGGTGATTTCCAAGATGACCTGGAGTCCTACACTGCAGACGCCCTGCCCCTGCGCGAGACGCTTCTTTTGGGAAAGGCGAGTCTTCAGCGACTAAGCATATCTGAGATGGCCGCCCTGCTTGGCTACGACGCTTACCATACGTTCTTCGGATCGGGCTACCTGCACGAAACCGAGGGCAACAGGCTGCTCGCAGCCCCTGCAAGACAATCAAAGAAGGTGCTGAATGGCCTTGCTGCAAGCGTCGACTCAATCAACGACTTCGTCGCTTCGAACCCAGGCTACAGCTATTACTTTGCCATGCCCTACCGCTCCGACGTCTTGGGCATTGGGCCGCTGGCAGGCCTTGTGAGTGAACCCGTGGATGCCGAATTCCTCCAGTCAAGGATATTCTCTCGCCTGTCACCCGATATCACGCAGATTGACTTGATGCCCTCGTCCTATGAGGAATTCAAAGAAGACTATTTCAAGACCGACCATCACTGGAACATCAAGGGGGCCTACAAGGCCTACTGCAAAATAAACGAGGCCATGGGAAACGCCTCGAGCACCCTGCCCTGTGGCGAGCTGCTTACATTCCCCACGGCGCAGTTCTATGGGTCCGAAGCCCGAAGCGGTCTTGATACCAGCATAGGCCCCGACATGATCCAAGACTACGAATTCGCAGTGCCCAACCATGAGGCCTGGATTTACGGCGAGCTCATGCCGAACGACTTCGCCGCCAGCACGCAGGCCTATATCGATGGCTTTCAGCCCGACAACCCATTCGTGAACCTCTACGCCGATTACTGGCACGCAGACTACGGGCAGATTGTTTTTGTGAACCAGGACAACAAGACCAGCAAGAACCTGCTGATAGTCGCCGACTCTTTCTCCAACCCCATGGAGCGAATGTTTTTGAGCTCATACAGCAGAGTGTATGTCTATGATCCGCGCTACGCGACGATAAGCCTTGCGGATTTCCTCAAGAAGTACGACGATATCGACGACATCCTGTTCTGCGAGACATATCAGACCATGCGGTACGGCAAAGCCATAACCTCTGGTGGGGCAGCCTTATAATACGGGTGGATACCAGGCATATTTCTCATTAGGTGGCGAGCAGATGACCTGTTCGCCACCTAATTCGTCTTTAGAACCTGAAGTAGATAAACGGGTTGTACGACCCGGAGCACACGGACACGACGCTCACCACGAGCAGCACGAGCAAGGCAAGGTCGCACAGAACGGCAACGACCGACAAGACGCGCAGGCGCGCAGGTGTGGCCGACTCCATGCGGGAGGGCTCAAAGGCGCACAGGGCATCGGTGGAGAGGTTCTTGGGCGCAGGCAGGTCAACCTCAAGGAAGCGCCCCTCCTTGGTCAGCGCCACACCCGCCCAACGCACGAGGAGGCTGCGCAGCCAGGGCACAACAGGCAGGCTGGCCAAGACGCACACGACAAAGACAGGCACATACTCCCAACAGGCAAGTTCCCACAAGGTAGATGTGCCCGTGGCACCGTAGAAGCCCAGCATCGCCATGAAGTAGCGCCCCATGACGCCCATGTCGGTAATCCAGAAGATGAGCCAGCCGAGCATAAAAACGAGCACGCCATAGAGGTGCTGCACGGCACTGGGCAGCTTGGCAAGGAGGCGGCCCCACACGAGTTTCTCGCACACCAGGAGCACGCCGTAGTACACACCCCACAGGACGAAGTTCCAGGCAGCGCCATGCCACAGGCCCGTGATGGTCCACACGACGGCGATGTTGAACACCCAACGCGGCGTCTTCACGCGTGAACCGCCCAAAGGAATATAGATATAGTCGCGGAAGAAGCTCGACAAAGAGATGTGCCAGCGACGCCAGAACTCTGCGGCGCTCTTGGACAAATAGGGATAGTTAAAGTTGCGCAGATACTTGAAGCCAAACATCTTGCCCAGACCGATGGCCATGTCCGAGTATCCCGCAAAGTCGAAGTAAATCTGGAAGGTGTAGGCTAAAAGCCCAGCCCAGGCTCCGACAGCGCCAATGGAAGGTCCGCCCAAAGCGAGCATTCTGTCGGCCAAAAGAGCCACGACGTTGGCCAACAAAACCTTTTTGGCCAAACCGACGATAAAGAGCCGCAGGCCCGCACAGAAGTCTTCCAAGTTCTCGCGACGGTTCTCCACCTGGTCTTGAATGGTGGAGTACCGCACGATGGGGCCGGCAACGAGCTGCGGAAAACAGGCGATATACATGCCCAGGTACACCACGTTGCGCTGCGGGGCAACCTCGCCGCGGTAGACATCGATGATGTAGGAAACCGCCTGCAGGGTGTAAAACGAGATGCCGATGGGAAGGGCAAGCTCGAGGTCGGGCACGACCGCGGATCCCACAAGGGCGTTGATGTTGTCGGCAAGAAAACCCTCGTACTTGAAGAAGCCCAGAAGGACCAGGTTGAGAACGAGGTCGCACACAAGCAACGCGCGCCTGCGACCTTGGGAGACGGCCGAGCCCAAGGCAATGCCAAAGAGCCAGTTACCCACCACGCTCACGAGCATAAGCCAGATGTATACTGGCTCGCCCCAGGCATAAAACACGAGGGACACCGCGAACAACCAACCGTTCTTCGCGGCACGGCCGGGCATCAGGTAGTACAGGACCACCGACAGGGGCAGGAACAGCAAGAGGAACGTGGCGCTGGAAAAGACCATGGGACAGACTCCCGTTTCTATGAGCCGATAGCTCTCCGCCTAATACGCAAACAGAAAACCAAGGCTATCGGCCAGGGCCCTCCCCATTGTGCAGCTTGTTCATAATGGCGTCATACACGCGCTCGCAGTTGTGCGCGTCAGAGTAGGCAAAGAACGCGTCCAACCTCTTTCGGTACATTGGCTTGAGCTGGCACCCATTGTTGATGTACTCGATGATGCGGTCTACGGCACCGTCGACGGTCACTTCAATCTCTCCAAAACCGTCGCGCTCAAAATCAAAGTAGCCAATCGTCGACGTATGTTGACCCGAGAAAAACTCTTTAGAGTCGAACTGGCAATAAACAATGGGCTTGCGCAGATAGAGGAAGTCGTAGACCGCAGACGAGTAGTCCGACACGATGAGGTCGCTCGTCGCATACACATCGCTATAACGCGTCCCATATTTCAGGAAGCGGACCTTCTCGTTGTGGTCGAAGCGCTCCACATGCGGCTGAAGCAAGGGATGCGGGAAAAACTGAATCGTATAACCCTTCTCTTCAGCAGCCGCGAGAAGCCTCTCGTCATTGAGCAGGGCGTTGTAGAACTGGAAGAAGTCGCTTTGCTCGAAGCCTTCCCTCAATTCACGCGTGCCCGTTTTCGGGTCCACGCTCGACACCAAGTAGTTGCGCCACGTAGGCATGATGGTAATGAGCTTCTGCTCATCGTGCTTCAAGCGGTCGAACCTCGGCAAGCCCGTGAGCCAGATCTCTTTGTCCGTGTACGAATAATCGTAATTGGCAATGGATTTAGCTTCCGGAATGGCTGTGACCACGAAGCCATACAGGTTCTTGTTATATCGCGACAGCCATTTCGACAAATCGGAGCTAATAACACCGTGCTGCAGGAAAACAAAGTTCGAATGCGCATAGAGGTCCTTATAGGGACCGCAGTACTCCTGGAAGGGGTTGTCCGTTACGTCGTCGGCCTGGGACGAGATGTTGAAATCGCACAGCAAATGCAACAGCTTGTGTTTAAACGAGAGCGGCTCGACAACATGGCCCACCTTTTTCAGGCGTTCGTAGTCACTCGACTCCTTGCTCAGCAAGAAGTACGCGTCAATCTCGGGGTGCGTCTCACGCATGTAGGAGAAAAACGCCTCTCCATTGTCATCGGCCTTAAGGATGCGGTCGGAGATGAGCCACACAGGTTTTTTCTTGAAAAGACGGAGCACGTGATACAGCAAGCGGGCACAGGCCGCCTTCTTATCCGACGCACGCTTGGACCCCACGAGCTCGCGCATGAACAGCAGCTCATGGGAAAGCCGACCCTTGCGTCCACAGCGCTGATACCAAACGCCCTTGTTGTTTGCCTTGCAAACCCAATTCTCACTGAAGCAGTAGCTCTCGGCGTAACCGGAGCTGAACGGCATAAAGTGGCGGTGGTTCACCTTTTTTATCGGAACGAATGCGTCGCCGATCTTCAAGCAGAAAGAAATAACATGGCCGGCACCATCCTCATCAAGGGGAACCTGGCACGTGAAGGTAAGACCGACCGTGACCGTCTCGCCAAAGCACATCTCGGAGGCATACGGGCGCTTCTCGAGCGTGCACGGATACAGTTTGTCGTCAACCTGGGCGTACAGCTCAGTCGTTTCCAACTGCAGGGCAAACGGTTTGATAAGGCCAGTGATGTTGGCGGTGTCATTGTGAATCTGGCAGAAATCAAGCCCCACGTAGCTGCTTGCCGGCGACCCAATGAGCGTGTTATCCCAATGCACAATCGCATCCGCAGGGCGAGGCAGCAACTTGACGCCTCCGCCGTGCTTGAGCGAAAGCAAGTAGCACTTCATGCCGCGGCTGATCATTTTCTGCGCCAGAATGATCTTGTCGTCGAATCGCTTCAGTTCGGCAAAAAGAGCTGCCTTGTAGCTCTCGAGATCTATGCTCTCCAGGGGAAGTTTGTCTTCCTTGAATTCAGTGAAGCGCCACTGCAGGTCTGCCATCAGCTGATACTGGACAAACTCAGGCACGAATCCATATTTTGCCTGGTAATAATCACATGCCCAATCAATCAGGCAGGTAAAGTAATCAAAATACCAACCCGGCTGCATGTACTGACTTTGAATGCGGCTGCCCGACTCTCGCCTGCGATACATATACTTGCAACGGGCAACGACGCCCATGGTCATCTTGTTTGCAAGAACCGTCAGGCAGACCTTCTGGTCCTCGCCGACGACAAGACGGTCATCAAAAACCAGCAGGTCCTTTACGCGACAAGAATAGAAGCTCGAGGACACCGACATCAGCGTCGCCTCGCTGCTCCAAAACAAGTCAATGACGCGCGAGCCCTTCTGGAATTTGTCGTTTTGCCAATGTGCGCCGCTCCTGGTTCCAAAAAAGAACATGGGAACTGCCACGACGTCCGTTTCATCCTCATGCGCTTGATAGAAATCCGCAACACGGGAGAATGTGTTCTCCGAAAACAGGTCGTCGGAATCCAAGAAGTTGATGAGGCGACCCGTGGCATACGTGACACCAAGGTTGCGCGCGGAAGCAACGCCTCCGTTTTCCTTATGCAGCACAGTAATGTTATTGGGGTAATTAGCAGCGTATGTGTCGCAAATATCACCGCTGGAATCAAACGACCCGTCATCAACCAGAATCAGCTGGATATGGTCTTCAAAACCAATATCCTGCTTAATGACGCTTTCGATTGTCTCTTCGAGATATTCCTCGACATTGTACACGGCAACAACGACAGAGAAATCGAACTGTTGGGCCGATTCACATTCCAGAGCCTGCGCATTTACCATGAACAATCACCTATCGAGCCGGCGGGACAATACCGAACTGAGAAAAAAGGCACACATGCAATTTAGCTGCGTAAGCTTGAGCCATGCATGCCCGAGACGACCATATTTTGATGCTTCCCGGGCAGAACGGCAATGCTTACCGGCAAACACGACCATATCAGCGCGGACCCGCTCGAATACAGCCCTGTCTTTTCCTCGAGCACCCCACGCAAGAGACCAGCATATGGCGTTAACACGCATCACGTCGAGAGCCAGGGCGCCTTCAAGTTCAGGGTACCTAGGCGCTAGGGCCTCGTAGCGCTCTCGCGCAGAGAGCCAGTAGTCCACCCTGTTGGAAAGGCTCTCGTCTCGCACGATGTTGGCTTCATGGAAGATGTAGTGGTAGGCAAAAACCTGGCTAAACGCTATGCGGTCCGCGCGATCAAATAGCTGGTAGACGACGGCAACATCTTCGTAATTGCGACCGAGGGGAAATGCGATACCCTCAAAAAGCTTTCGGTCAAACAGTTTGTCACACAGATAGCTGCGCACGGCGGTGTCGGCAACAAGCTCGGCCAGGGCATCGGCGGGAGAAAGAGGACTCTCGCCATCACGGCAAATTCTAACCGGCTCGGAGCCGGGGTGCTCCTCGATGCGGCCACAGACGGCTATTTGGGCGCCCTGGGCCTGGACAGCCCCGAGAAGCGCCTCGTACATGTTGGGTTCGACCCAGTCGTCGCTGTCCACAAAGCCAATCCAGGCACCCTTTGCATGGGCAAGACCCGTGTTGCGAGCAACTGAGCGCCCCCCGTTAGGCTGATGGACAACATGCACGCGAGGGTCCTTGGCGGCATACTCATCGCAAATAGCAGGGCTCTCGTCACGTGACCCGTCATCGACAACAACGACCTCGAAGTCGTCAATCGTCTGCGCAAGAATGCTGTCCAGGCACTTGCGCAGGTATGCGCCTGTCTGATAGACGGGAACGATGATGCTGACGGCAGGGTCTCTCTGCATACGTGCATCAGTCATGCTTGCCCCTGCCCAACTTGAACCCTAGCCAAGCACAGATGAACTTCATGATGTAGCGCGCCCCCACCTTGCCTTCGGCAAACTCCCTCTCCATGGTACCGCGGACCGAGCAAGGCTCGCGGTCCAGGTAAATGCGCCTTTTGATGATCTCCTGAATAAAGGGCGTCTGGGCAGCGTAGGTCCAAAAGTAATTGCCAAATGGGGCGTCCAGGCTCACCCAGGGCTTCATGGTGCCTCCGAAATGAACCACTTTTGGATGCTCGATTGAGGCGTCAAGCTCCTCACGATATTGGCCGGGCATCTTTTGGTACAACTCGGGCTTGATGACATCCCAGGCGGCGTCGACTAGCAGCGTCCTGCCCTGGCAGATCACGTTGAGGATGTCCTGATCGTGCTGGAGCCACTCCCGCGACACGGCAAGCTCGAGCAGCTCTTGCCAGGAGTAGGCGGCCCGAAATGCCGGCACGTTGACAAGCAGCATGCCACTGATGAAGTAGTCATCGGGCTTCTCCAGCTTAAGCTCGCAGTCGCGATACTTGCGGCGGTCCTCCAGAGGGTTGTAGTAGCTCATAAGGCCGCACAGGTCGCGCGACGAGGCAAGCAGGTTGTCGCCCAGGTCGGTGTCGTACAACTCAGCGACGTCAGTAAGCGCAACCATGTCGCCGTCAAAATAGAGGACCTTCTCGTACTCCTGCATGATTTCGGGAATCAGGAGGCGGTAGTAGGCTTCCTCGGAAAAGTCCTCGCGATTCTCGGTGTAAAAGTCCAGACCCTGGGTGTATTCGGAAACGTTGGCCAGGCGCAGGCTCGCGTTGGCATAGGGCTCGAGCATCTTATCGAGAAGCGCCCGCGAGTCTTCGGTGATGTCGCGATGCAGCACGACAAAATCGTATCCCCGCTCTTGAGAGGCGTGCTTCATGATAGACAGTATCATAGTGGCCGTATAGGGCACGTAAGAATCGTTTGCGGCGAACACCAGGGCGACATTACCCTGGGAAAACGCTGGGGAAAGTTTCTGCATCTCGCTCCAATCCGTAAAGCTGGGCCCTATTCTCACACATCGGCGCCAAGTCAGCGACGAATCGGGATTTCCTCATACGCCTTCGCGACCTCGGCGGCCACGGCGTGCATGTCGTACCCTGCCTCGGCAACG
>USJP01000013.1 GCA_900555105.1 uncultured Coriobacteriaceae bacterium
CCAGCCTGGTCCTCGTCGAGCTTCTCAATGATAAGAACGTTGGCATCGGGGTCGATGTCGTTTGCCTCGAGGGCAGCAGCCTCGCCAGCAAGACCATAACCCACGACGAGGAGGTCTACCTCGCGGTCGAACTGAGCGTCCTCGCCCTCGGCCAGAGCCAGAGGAGCGATGGCGGCGAAGCTCGTCGCGGCGGCGCCAGCAGCGGCGCCCTTAAGCAGATCCCTACGCGTGCATGCCTTGGACATACCTTTCCTCCTTTTTCTTGGCAGGCAGTGTGCCTGCCTGGAAGCTCGCGCCCCTTTGCGCGGTCTTCCGTAGACCACTAGGTTGCCCCCGCACATCTTCGCTTCCCCCTGGGCTGCGTTGTCGTGCGGTGTGCCACCCATAGTGGACTTCAGGGTCCTTTGCTGATAGGTGCATTTAGAATGGACTTCAAAGTCCCTGGTAGATGGTGTCAAGCGGCATGACCCAAAGGAGGTCCCCCTACAAATGCAGGGTTGCTTACGAACGGCAAGATTCGCTTTGCAGGGGGCGAAAAACGTACCTGCGCGAGCCTGTTCTTGCCCTTTTGCGAACCCATCAAAGCCCTTGCAAAATGTCAAGCACAAGAACGCAGGGGCGACCCCCTACACGTTGCTGCGGCTCTCGACAAGGTCAATGAGCTCTTGTTGCGAGTGCACATCAAGCTTGCGATAGATGCGCTTGACGTGAGTTTTCACGGTGTTGTACGACAGCGTGAGCTCATCTCGAATGTGATAGCCGTTGTGCCCGCGCGCAAGCATCCCGAACACCTCTCGCTCACGCTCGGTAAGACCGCACTCGCCCGCAAGGGCATCGCAGGCGCTCTCGATGAGCGCATCGCGATCGGGCGGTATGTCAACCGGAACAGGGAGTTCCTCAACGGGCTCCACACCTTGAATCGTGTCGGCAAAGGTAAAGCCGCGCAGGCCGAGAATCACATAGGCAAAGAGGGCAAGGACCACAACGCTCGTGACAAGTGATGCCCCATCAGGTTGCGTGGCAAGCAAAGCGTTGCAAAGGTGCCCCAAATCAGCACCGAGAAACGTCCCTGCACCACTGGCAATCGCCCCACAGGCAAGCACCGCCAGGCTTCCGACCATATTGCGCGCGCACAAGGCGGCCATAACCGTCCACGACAAGACCTTGAAGCATGAGTTTCCGGCATCGAGCAACCCGTTTGCTGCACTGGGGGCCACATCGAGCGGGGCAAGCAAGAACCCGGCAACCACAAGGAGCGCTGCCACAGCAAAGAGTGCGTCGTCGTGACCCTTTTTTCCGTCGGGAGCCAGTACAAACCATGCGACAGCGACCAGCAGCACGCCAAGGCTGAGATAGCTGGAAACAGGTGTGAATTGAGAAATGCGCAACGACAAGGCGAATCCAAACGCTGCGGAGAAAATGAGCATGAGAATATACACCTGATGACCCGGCGAAAGGAACGACCGAGGATTCGCCAGCGCAAGCTGCTCGACCGCTTTGCCCTCAATAGACTCGCGCCACACGGGAGTCACCTCGCGCCACAGAAGCAAAAGAGTCGACAAGGTGATACCAGCATCGGCAACGACTGACACACGAAACGACGGAGCGGGCGAAACCGTCGTGACAAGCGTCGCCACGAGCGCAGCGCAAGCCACGCCGATAGAGGTGTGCTTGGGAGAGTCGGCATGGGCAAATGCGATGCCTACGAGATAGTGATTGGCTGCGCCAGCCAAAGACAGCAACATGAGGCCCGCAGTCACCGCCGCAGGGCTTCCCGACACGCAAAGAAGCAGCCCGGATCCCGCCACAGCGCAAGCAAATACAATGGGCGGCACCGCACGCGCCTTGATAAAGTCGGGACGGCGCAAGGCACAAAACAGCACGGCGAGCCCCACCACAATGCCCACAAGAGTCTGGAATTCGCGAGCCAAAGGAAAGGTTTCACTCGTCACCGGGAAAATGCCATTGTTGAGGAGCCAGACTTGATAAGTCTCTAGCGCAAGTGCCAAGCTTGGCAACCCTACTGAACGCAGCGCGTTTTTCATACTCGCCTTCCCCCCTGCCGACTATTTTTGGGCATTCTACCACGGCAAATACAAATGTACCCCTTGATGGGTGACTACGGGTGACCTCGCGATGCCTATGGTTTGAAAACAGCCGGCGAGGCAAAGGAGAGCCCCGGCCGGATGTTGTACGCTCGTATAGATGCAAGAAGGGAATTGCAACGATGGAACTCACCCGCAGGAACTTTGTCGCAAGCGCCGCCGCAGCAACCGCTGCCATGGGCATTGCCGGCACCGCGATGGCCGACGAGAACGCCTCGTCCACTGACGCACAGAGCTACTCCCAGACCCATGAGCCGCCCACGTGGGGCGTCGAGCACATGGCCGACATCGACTGGCTCGGCACCGCACCCGAGATCGCCGACGCCGACATCGTCGAGACGCGCGAGACCGACCTGCTCATCATCGGCGCAGGCAACGCCGGTATGGTTGCCGCCGCAACCGCCAGCGACGCCGGCATGAACTTCGAGATCTGCGAGAAGACCGGCCTTCTGGGCACCACGCGCAACTGGTACGGCGTGTGCAACTCCGCGCAGTGCAAGGAGGCCGGCAAGGAAGCCGACCCCATGTTCATGCTCAACGAGATCACCCGTTATGCCAACGGCAAGGTGAACCAGAAGGTCATCAAGAACTGGATCGACAACTCCGCCGAGATGAGCGACTGGCTCGTCAACATCATGGACGGCTACGGATTCGACGTCTACTTCGAGACCAACACGGGCAATGAGCAGGGTGCCGGCGGCTGCCATTACTTCTGCGCCCCCACGCAGCACAACTTCAATGCCCGTGAGGACCAGCCCGAGGAGTACCAAAAGAAGACCCGCAACGAGCTGCTCGAAGACTACATCAGCAAGACCGGCCACGCCATCAACTACGAGTACGACCTCGCTAAGCTCGTCCGCGACGGCGACGGCCCTGTGACAGGCGCCATCTTCTCTACCAAGAACGGCTACGTGCAGATCAACGCCAAGAACGTCCTGCTCACCACCGGCGGCTATGCGGGCAACTATGAGATGCTCGAGGCGCTCAACCCCCTGCTCGTACGCTGCACCACCGCCCAGGACGGTTGGACTTTCAACACCGGCATGGGTATCAAGGCCGCCATGTGGATCGGCGCCGAAAAGGATGTCGAGCCCGCCGGCATGATTTGGGACCGCGGCCTCACCGAGCCCGGCACTCCTTGTGGTTTCGTGCGCGATGAGGAAACCGGCGGTTGGAAGTTCCCTCACCAGGGTCAGTTTAACCCCGCCTCGCAGCCCTTCCTGCGCGTGAACGCCGAGGGCGAGCGCTTCATGAACGAGTCCGGTCCCTATGACTGGAACGTGTATTGCTCTAGCCAGCAGACCTGCGGCACGTGGAACACCGTGTGGGACGCCAACTTCTGCGATGACGTCGTCAAGTTTGACAAGCTCGGCTGCGCCAGCCTCACCATCATCATGCGTGACATGTTCATGCAGGAAGGCGGCGAGTTCGACAAGATGGCCGAGGAGGGCACCCTCGTCAAGGCTGACACGCTTGAGGAGCTCGCCGAGGGCCTGAACATCCCCGTTGACACGTTCCTCGCCACGGTCGAGCGCTACAACGAGCTCGCCGAGAGCGGCGTTGACGAGGACTTCGGCAAGGAGGACTACCGTCTCTCCACGCTCAAGACCCCGCCGTTCTATGGCGTTACCTGCGGCGGCACCCTCCTGTGCACTGGCGACGGCCTCAAGATCAATGAGCACATGCAGGTAAAGGACACCCAGAACAAGGTCATCGAGGGCCTCTACGCCGCCGGTGACTGCTCGGGCAGCTTCTTCTCCGGCGTGTATCCCGAGCTCTTCCCGGGCCTTGCCTGCGGCCGCACGATGACCGAGGCACGTCAGGCCGTCAAGTTCATCGCCGGCGAGTAAGCAGGCATTTGGCGAGCTAACACGCCCATACCGCATCACCGAGGCCGTGCCTGCGCAACGCAAGCACGGCCTCTTTTGTGCGCTGGAGCCATCAACCACTGGAACGCGCTGCGGGATTCCATCCGGAACCATCAACCACGGAACACGCCACAGGCGCCAATCCAGAACCATCATCACGGGAACACGCCACAAGGCTCCTTTTGGAACCATCATCGCCGAAACACGCCTCAGGAGACCCATCCTCGCGCGATAAGACTCCATATCCCGTTTTGGGATATATCCTTGCGGACAATAAAGTCCCGCCCTATGGATACGAATCTCAATCGCGCCGTCGGCGTCGAACTCAAAGCCATGCGTGGCGAAGCAAACATGACCCAGGACGCCGTTGCCAAGAAACTCGGCAAGCCCCAGTCCTACGTAAGCAAACTCGAATCGGGCGAGCGCAGCTTGCGCCTGCCCGAGATATCCGACTATGCCGACGCGCTCAACATTCAGCTCGGCGACTTCATGCTGCGCGTTGACGTCTGCATCAAAGACTACCGACGGCTCAAAAAAGGACCGTTGGCGTAAGAAACCAGCGAGGCCTATCGCGCATCCATCCCCTGATGGCGCGCGATGGGCCCCTAAAATTTTGGACGCAGCCATTTAACATACATTTCAAGTGTTCAGATGTATGTTATTTCATTAAAACACCAGTTGGCGCGTTTTTCAAAAATCTGAAATGTATGTTATTTCACAGTCCTGCAACTCGCTTGCGTCAGAACTCCGCCTTCCACAGCCCATGCAGGTTGCAATACGCGTACACCACGCCACCTTGCACGGGCGGAAACAACGCAGCGGGCTCGCCACCGGGCTTCAGATACCGAATGTCCACCCTGCCTGCAGCCGCAAGTGCAATCCACTCGATGTAGTGCTCCTCGGTCATCGGATGAGCAACCGAACCAACCTCAACGCGCAAGCCATCTGCCTGCACCTGAACCACAGGTACGTGCTTCTCCACTGAAGCGTCCACGGAGCCGGGCACGAGCAACTCCATCTTCTCGCCGCAGCACACCGGGTTCACTCCGGCGTCATGCACCATCATTACCAAGTTGCCGCAATGGTTGCACCGATAGAACTTCACTTCCATGCCAGGCTCCCTTCACTCAAGCGGACGTACCGTCCCGATTTGTTTATCCCCGCGCACACAACATTCATGCAAGATGGAGCAACATCGCGGCGTTTTGCCCTGCACAAGAGTGACAATCGAGCCTCTTATAGCACGGCGCATGGAACAGCCCGACGCTGTTGTATCCCACATAAAGGCGACTTATCCTGTTGACTCGACGATGTCGACCTCAACCTCGTCCGAATGCTTCGGCAAAAGCGCGGGACAAGCGATGAGAGCAATCGAGGCGGTTGTCGTAACGACCAACAAGCTTGGGTTTTGAAACAGGGCGGCTCCCGCTGAGGCCAAGACGCAGGCGTCCATGAAGAGGGGGGGGCACTCGCACATGCGAGCACCCCCCACCATCGGTTCATCTGGCTCTTTCAAGCAAGTCTACGCGATAATCCCCAGGTCGCGCATGCACCCGAGGAGACGTTCCTCGTGCGCGGGCTCCATGCAGGTGAGCGGCAGGCGCAGACTGTTCTCGCCGTAGCCCATCGCCGCCATGGCAGCCTTGACGGGGATGGGGTTGACCTCGCAGAAAAGCGCATCGATAAGCGGCAGGTACTTGAGCTGCAGCTCGCGTGCGCCAGCGACGTCGCCCGCAAGCATGCGGCGACACATCTCTACCGTCGCAGCAGGCACCACGTTGGACAGCACCGAGATGACACCCTTGCCGCCCAGCGCCATAATCGGCACGACCTGGTCGTCATTGCCCGAGTAGATGTCGATCTTGTCACCTGCAAGTGCGGCAATCTGCGCAACCTGCGAAATGTTGCCGCTCGCTTCCTTCACGGCGCAAATCATCGGGTGCTCGGCAAGCTTGGCAACCGTGGCAGGCTGAATGTTGCAGCCCGTGCGGCCCGGCACGTTGTATAACACACAAGGCAAATCAGCGGCATCGGCCACAGCGGTGAACGACGCGACGAGACCGGCCTGCGTGGCCTTGTTGTAATACGGAGTCACCAGAAGAGCGGCATCTGCCCCCACCTGGGCTGCGAACTTCGTGAGGCCAATTGCCTCCTCGGTGCAGTTGGAGCCCGTACCCGCGATAACGGGTACGCGATGGGCGACCTTCTCCACGCAGTAGCGAATGACCTCGCGATGCTCCTCATGCGTGAGAGTCGGACCCTCGCCGGTAGTGCCCACGGTCACGATGGCGTCGATTCCCTGCTCAATCTGCCAATCGATGAGCGTGCCATACATGTCGTAATCGACTTCCCCGTTTTTGAAAGGCGTCACAATCGCCGTGGCCGCACCGGTAAAAATCGTCTTCTTCATATTGCATCAGCCCTTCGGAAAGCCGTCGACAAACATGGTCAACATGATAGGGAGGGCACGTTACCATTTTGTGTTCGGCTCGGCAATCGCAGCGAACGCACGGGATGCGCCCGCTAACGGAGGCGTCGCCTTATCCTGCCGCCCCTATGCCCGCCTCGAATGCCTGACGGAAGTCGTTGGCGCATAGGGGATGCTCTTCGCTCGACAAAACATGTTGCGCCGCAAGCTCGTCGGTGTAGCCCTCTAGCAGGTATACCTGCGCCGCTCCGTCTTTGCCCACATGGCACACGCAAGGTTCCAGGCCAAACGATACAATACGCACCTCGGACATCGACTCGCTATCTGGCACCTTCTCCAACTCGATTGTCGCAATCCCACCAACCTGACAGGCAATGTCGCCCTGGGCCGCAACAAAGTTGCCCAGGCCCCAGTACACGAGTCCCGTGGCACCGGCCTCGGTTGTCACCGTGCCATATGGGGCAACCACATGGGCATGAGAGCACACCACCACGTCGGCCCCGGCGTCTATGGCTTCTTCCACCATCTGTCGCTGCTCCTGCGTGGGCGTACTCGAATACTCCTGCCCCATGTGCAGGATGACGACCGTTAGGTCAACCTCTCCCTGCACATCTGCAATCTCCCGCAGCATCGCATCTTTATCTTCAAGGGTATCTACCAGGTATTTTTCATCTTCTGGCAAAGAGTGGCCATTCAGGCCGTAGGTCAGATTAAAATAGGCGAGACGAAAATCACCCGACTCAACAAAAACCGGCGCAGCCGCATCCGACGCATCGTCGTGCAGTCCTGCAATACCCACGCGCGGATGCTCCTGCGCCCAGTAGTCTAGCGTCTCACGAATAGCACTCGAGCCCCTGTCGTTCACATGGTTCGTCGCGCTTGCCACTACATCAAAACCGGCGCCCACGAGTGCGTCAGCAATAGTGACAGGCGTTGCAAATTCGGGATACCCGCTGCGCTTCGCCGCGTCACGGACCAGCACCGTCTCCTGGCACACCGCTGCAATGTCAAACGATGATATATAGTCCCTGACCTGGGCAAACACACTTGAGAAATCAAAGGCGCGGGCAGCTCGGTCATATGCCGCCTCGTAAATCCCCTGATGGGCGATAACGTCGCCGGCAAAGAGCAAGCTTATGTGCTCCGCACGCGTCTCTCCCGCAAGCGTGAACCCCCACGAACCCCATCGCCAGGATGTCAGGCCGCCATCAGGGGCCTCGAGCACGAGCGTCCCATCTGGCTCCATCCATTCGCGCTCAAAGACCGACCCCAATGCCGAGCTCATCCATATCGGCGTAATCTTGCCGGCACGCATGCCATAGACAAACACATGCTGCGACCACGCGTCATCCGTCCCGCTCTCCCAAAACGGACGATACGAGCCGTAGCTTCCTTGCTTCCAAACAAGAAAGACCAGCTCATCGGCACCGTCCCCGTCGAGGTCGCAGACATGGGCATCGAAGACGTGCCATTCGTCGGGACTGGCAAACACCGCCACGCCACCCACCAACACCCGCACATCGTGCGCCTCACCCACCGCAACCAGCGACTCCTGCGCTCCATCACCGTCGAGGTCAGCCGACAATTGGCTTGTCTGCCAGGCAAAACATTCAAGCGTCTCTTCGTCCCAAATGAAACCATCCAGCAGGGACGCGCCCCCGCCAAGACCCCCGGAGGCTTCCCCGCCCTTGGGAGAGTCGCCGATTGCGACCCTATCCCCGACAGAAACACTGGGCATTCCCTCATCATTGGTCGGATTGACAGGCCTGGCCGCACTCAAGGAGGGGAGGCCGGGTCGGTCCCCATCCGCAGGGTAAGTTCCGATGGCATCTTCCCCCTTTGCCGAAGCGCTCGACACGGACACACCTTCGGAAGAGCCGCCGACTATTGCTCCGTCAGCAACGTCGCTTGCACCCTCGTCCAGAGATTCACCGTCAGCAGCCTCCTGCCCAGCCGCCTGATCCCGAACCGCCTCGCCAGCCCACTGCGGGGCACTCACCCTCACCAGGGGCTTGTCATCGGCCCAGGCTATCCCTATAAGGCACAGCAGACATGCCGCAAGTGCCAAGGCAGCCAACACAACGGCGGCAAACCTCGGCACCACGCGGCAACGCCTGATTATGGAGGGCATGGATGTGCTCACGCCCGCAGCCCTTTCTTACATCGTCCTCCAGCTCAGGCTGAAGTCCTGCGTCCACCAAACGGGGTCGATTGCGGGCTCGCTATAGCTACCGTCCTCCCCCAGCTCAATGCCGAGCATGCGACGCCATTCGGTGTCGGTCAGGCGCTCATTGAGCGGCTGAGCAAACTGGTAGAAGCTGTACACGGCGCCCGTCATAAGACGAAGCACGCCGTCCATCGGCACAAGCACGTATAGCTTGGACACCGACCCAGTGCCGAGCTCCAAACACGACCCATTGGGGTCGGTCGCCACGTCGGCCACTATCGCCGCAGGGAACTCGCGAGTCGTAAAGTACTCGTTGTCCGTCTCGTTCTTGTATACCTCCTGCCAGAAATGCTCAATCTGACCACCGAACGTGCGAATGAGGTCGAACTCGTCGTCAGTGGGCGTCTCGGCGTTGAGCTCCTTGCGCGCAATCTCTTGCAGACGATACGCCAAATCGCTCAAAAGCCCCAGGTTGTCGGCGTCTTCCTGCACCAGCATGCCGTAGGTAGCCAGTCCCTGCGACGTTGCCTGCGTAAGCGCTCCCAAACGCCCGAACACCTCGGGTTCAGGCTCAACATACCCGCGGTCGTCATGGTCTGGCAACTCTCCGCCGCCCATCTCGGCCATGACCTGCTTAGAGTAGAGAATGGTGTCGTGCTTGAGCTCGGCATAGCTTCCCGCGAAGGTCTGCAAGCAGCGACGCGACCACAGCTGGGACCGCATGAACCAGGGATACCCCTCGCCCTTCTCGTCGCAGAGAGACTTCAGCGTGCGCAGCCACTGAGCATACAGGCTCGCCTTCCACAGCGTGTCGTCTGCCTGGGCAATGCCCTGCTTGAGGGCCTCGAGGTTCTCCGTGTAGCCCGCAAACTCGTATGCGCCCGTTGTCTCAAGCAAACTGGCCGCCTCGCTGGAGCCAAAGGCCGCCGGGATGTCGAGCACATCGGGGAGCAAGCGCTGCTCTCCTGCGGCGTTCTCCTCCACCTCGCTGTAAATGAGCTTCTGGAAGACAGCCTCATCGATGCTGAACCGCTGGCCCATGAGCCTGAAGCCCTTGCCCTCCTCGACCGTGTCGGTGTCGGGATCGTCCCACACGGGAATGGAATTGATCGCTGGGGCAGCCGTCTGACCCGTGAGCGCGTGGAACTCCTTCCAAGCGGCGTCGTTGCCCGCCAGGTCGGTCGTACGAGGCATGCCGGCAAAGCTGCGCTCCACAAGCGGCGCATACTCGTAGTATCCGTTGTCGTCGCTCGCCCCCGCAAAGAACGAGGTCACCGTGTAGATCTTCGACCACGCATCGAGTGCGCCGTCGTTGAGCAAAAGCGTAATGAGCAGGGCGCTGCGGTCGAGATCCTCGTTCTTCTGGGCAAAGTTGATGCGCCCATACCACATCATTGCACGGAAATACCCCTCGAGCGCCGCATCCCCCTCGTAATAGCCGCGCGGCTTGTACTGAGAATAATCCTCCATTGCACAGGCAATCGGCGAATCCGAGATGCCGGCCGCCTCATACACAAGCGCAATTTCGGCATTTGCTAGCTCGGCCACATCGGCAGGTACGCTAACCTCGAGGCCCTGCAGGCACGCGCCCACAGTGAAGAACGCCACGTTGCGCACGGCCGCGCTCTCCCATTCTGTGCCGCGCAAAACCTGCAGCTGGTCATACGCGCCCTGCACGAGCGTAGCGCTCAGACCCTGCAGCTCAGAGGCCAAGTACGCGCGCTCGGTATTCTTAAGCAGATGGCTGAAATAGAGATGGTAGGTGTGCAACATCGCATCGGTCGTGACGAAGTTCGGCATCATCGAGTAACGGTTCGTCTCGTATGCCTCGAAGAATTCCTCGCCCGCACCCTCGAGCATGCAGAAAAAGCCATGTCGCCTCAGCATGTCGAGCTGGGCGTCGTTGAGGTAGTACCAATCGAGGTTGTCGACATTGCTCAGGTCCTCAGCAGGAGCAAGGTCGGCAGCATGAGGATCGACGGCCGCCTCAACAGGGGCAATCGATTCAAGAAGCGCAGGGCGCGCAGTTGCCTGCGTGGGCTGGGCCATCGCATCCTGACCAGCCTTGCCGCCTCCCGACAGAAAGCCACCCAAAGTAGAGAGCGCACCGAGCAACCCATCGGCTTTTGCCACCGCCGGCGAAAGCACGGCGCCAGACACGCCCAAAGCCGTCGCTGCCGACAGAGCTGTGCGCCTTGAGATAAGCTTGTTCGACATCGTCATCCCCGCCTTCCCGCGACAGCGCAGCGGCCATCGCCCCTGAGGTCTCTCAAGATGAGAATACCGTACGAAGGCTGGAATTCATAGACAGAACTGCACATGGGGCAGTACGAAATTGATGAAGACCAGCTGCAAGTCCCGAGTCTGCATCGGCAAATCCCTCGTCGATCTCAGCGACAAGTCTGATGGTCGGCCTCATGAACTAAGGGCGATCAGTGTCCCCGCCCGAGAATCTTGCCGGGCATGATATTGCCATACCTGGAGACGGGCAGGCCCATGAGCAAGAGCCCATCAGTGCTCCCACTTGATGCCTTGCTCGTCCATAAGCGCGGCAATATCATCTTGGACATGCTGCATGTCCTGGTCGATTGCCGAGATGCGTTCGGCGCATTCCCTCAACCGACCGCGAATGTCGTTCAATGCCGGGCTCTGGGAATCGAGCACCCATTGGTTCTTGTAGCGCAGGGCATGCTCCAGCGAGCTCCAGAAGTCCATGGCAATGGTGCGGAGCTGCACTTCCACAACCACCTCGCGGCTGACGCCGTTGAGATACACGGGAACGCTCACGACAAGATGGAGGCTTCGATAGCCCGACTCTTTGGGATTCTCGATATAGTCCTTGCGTTGCAGGAGCTTTACGTCCCTTTGGCTCAGCAGCTGGTTTTCAACCGTGTACACGTCCTCAAGGTAGTTACATACCACGCGCACGCCAGCCACGTCGAAAATATTCTTGCGAATACCCTCCAAGGTGGCCGGAAGGCCTTTGCGTCCAAGCTTCTCATAGAGACTCTCGGGCGTCTTCAGACGCGATGTAATGGCATGGATGGGACTGTGCCCCAAACGAATTTGAGCGTCTTCATCGAGGTTCTCGAACTTGGTCGTAATCTCCCTGATGGCCGCCTTGTACTCGGCCATCAGAACCTTGAAAGCGTGCAGTTCGGGTCGTTCCACAAGCTGGATATCAAACGACTGAGCCGCCTCTTCCTCAACAAGAGTCGCTTCAACTATCGTTTCATTCAATACAATTCTCCAAGTCCACTCATCATGCAGGTGTCCGGCTGTAGGTATACCCCCGGAATGCTGCATAATGCAGGCAGTTTTCTTACAAAAGCGCAATAAGGCGTTGAGCGCCGGGGCTCTTTTCGAATAAAAGCCCAGCTCCTATCGGCCTTCGAAATACGAAAGAACCTCTTGCGTAAGATCGACGTAATCGCGAGGCAAGCGAGGAGCCGTGACATCTCGTGAAATCATCTCGCTCATCACCTTCGATCCGCTTCCCTCACGCACGGTAGTTTTCAGAAGCGGAAAGCCCGCATCCTGGGAAGCCTGAACGATATTGGCGATATGGTCCGCTTCATTTTCCCTGCTCGCAGATACCCTCGTCATGGCAACGCCCATAACTTTGAAAGAAGGATTGAACGAACGGCGCAGCAATGCAAACGTCTGCGACAACTGGGGGAAATCCTGCTTCCTAAAGACGTCGGGCGAGGCCAAGACGAGGGCTGCACTCGAGGCATACAGGGAGTTCCATGCCAAAACGCCCAAATTGGGAGGCGTGTCGATAATGGCAAAGTCATACGAGCCGTCGACATCCTCAAGTGCCTGAGCCAACAGGCGCTCGCGGCCCAAAGACATGAAGTCCATATCGGCAGAGGACAACGAAATGCTTGCCGGCGCAACGTCGCCGAGCAACGTGGGAACGATGGCCGAAACCATTGAAGAGCCGCGAAGAACGTCATAGGTCGAAGGAATACCCTCTGCATCGGCATCAATGCCGTACGCACGGCTAAGATCAGCCTGAGGATCGAGGTCAACACTGAGAACGCGCTTACCCTGGCTGCGCAACCCAAGCGCCAAGGCGCATGAAGTCGAAGTCTTGCCGACGTTGCCACGCTGACTTGCAATAGCGATTACACGCACAGTATCCCCCTCAACCAAATGCCTGACCGATACAGGATACCGCAAGATGCAGTGCTGCCAGAGAACATATGTACAAAAGGACAATCGTGGAAGGATTAGCGTCAAAGAAAAACCCGCCTGGTCAAAAGACCAAGCGGGTTTCAAAATGCAAGGATGGTGGGCGCTCTAGGATTCGAACCTAGGTAGGCAAAGCCAACGGGTTTACAGCCCGTCCCCATTAACCACTCGGGCAAACGCCCATCCTTATAACAAAAGCCCCAATGGACTTGTTGTTAAA
>USJP01000014.1 GCA_900555105.1 uncultured Coriobacteriaceae bacterium
AGCGCCGCAGCTACGGCCGCGTGAACATGCCACTTGTCAGCCTGTGGGCCAATCATTCTGGCGAGGCGTTCGACTGGTACAGCTCCGTGGCCGACGACTTCGTCAAAGAGAACATGACCCTCAACTACTTCCCGCCCTTCGAGGAGCATGACACCACGAAGGACCAGTTCCAGACCTTCCTGGGCTGCATCGACTTCAAGGAAGACCCGCTCAAGCAGTTCGAGACCTCGCCGTGGGTGAAGCTCGGCCAGCTCAACCAGGCAAAGGCCGAGGAAGAGGGTGTCGAGTTCCTCTTCTCCACCGCCGCTCAGAAGCTCCTGACCAACGAGTCGGGTGCCGTTGTGGGCGCCATCGGCATGGACGAGTCGGGCGCTTACACGCAGGTAAACGCCGCCAAGGGCGTCATTCTCACCACGGGCGGCTTCTGCCAGTTCGGCGCGGGCGCCGAGGTCATGTGCAAGGTCTTCACGCCCAACATGTACAAGAACTACAAGCTCATTCGTGGCTCCGAGCCCACCTGGCAGCCCATGTTCACCGTCAACCCCGGCCCCATCCAGGGCTCCGTTGGCGACGGCCAGCTCATGGCCATCTGGGTCGGCGCCGAGATGGACCCGTTCTGCGACGCGGGCATGGGCTCGTGCGAGACGGGCATCGGCGGCACCGTGGCCCTGTGCGTAAACAAGAACGGTGAGCGTTTCTACAACGAGGACATCGGCATCTGGGAGAAGCATGACCAGGTGCTGCGCCAGCCTGAGCAGACCTGCTTTGACATTATCGATGTCAACTGGCGCGATCGCCTGCCCTACCAGGCCACGGGTCACCGCAACTTCGACTACCACGAGCACCAGGTGGCCAACGGGTTCGACGGCATCACGTACGTGAACACGTTCCACGATGAGTTCATGTCCTCCGTCGGCAACCCGGAGGGTATCATCCCTTCGCTCGATCCGCACGCTGGCACGGTCTACGGCGCCGAGACGCTTGAGGAGCTCGCCGAGATGATCGGCGTGCCGCAGGACACCTTCCTGGCAACGGTCGCTCGCTACAATGAGCTCGTCGCCAAGGGCCATGACGACGACTTTGGCTGCGACTCCCAGAAGCTGTTCCCCATCGACACGCCGCCGTTCTTCGCCTGCAGCGCAACGGCAGCACCCAACTTCGCCGCCTACGCTGGCCTCAAGACCGACGGCAAGATGCGCGTCCTTGGCCATGACGGCAAGCCGATTGCGGGCCTGTGGGCTGCCGGCAACTGCTGCGGCGGCAAGTTTGGCCCCAGCTACTTCACGCCCATCCCTGGCATGAACCACGGCAACGCCGTCACGCACGGCTACTACGTGGGCCAGTACGCCGCGGAGTAGGTTTTCGTAAACGGCAGGTTAGCAAGCAAGCGGCCGGCGCTTCCGATTGGAGGTGCCGGCCGTTTTTGGCGAGATAGAAATTTGCAGAAAACGAGATAGGACGGGCAAGGCTGAGGGCATGGTAGGCAGGCGGAAGCCACGGCGAGGTCGGGAGCGCGACGGGCGGGGCCGGGTTCAGCGAAGCACAGAATGCGCCCAGGCCGGAAACGAACAAGCGCCGAGCCAAGCACCCAAGCCGCGCCAGCCCCAAAACTGCCGCATGTTTGCGTTTTAATTCTAGCCGGGCGCATAAGGGAAAAGTGCGCGAGCCGTCTACCTGGGGCGATGTGCAGCACGGATAGAGGGCTGCCCGCTCGCGTCGGATTAAAACGCAAACATGCCTGATTTTTCGCGCAGGCGGGGCGCGGTGCTATGATGTGCGGCCGTACTTCCGAGCGAATTGGAGCGGCATGAGCCCCTTTGTCACGTACCTGCTAGCTGCAAACGTGGTGGCGTTCCTTGCGTACGCCGTCGACTTCTTCCTATGCGGGTTCTTCCCCGACCTGGACGATACCAAGACCAATGCCGTCGTCATGGACCTGTTCCCGGTGGCCGGCGGCGCCGTGGGCACGCTGTTGGCACTGTTCGTATGGAGCGGAAGGCTCCCCGGGCATCGGATAAACAAGGGCAACGTGGCTTGGTGGTTTCTCGCCTTTGCCTGCCTGATTGTGTGGAGCGCTATCACGGCCGTCGTCACAGGTCTAGTGCACGTAAGCCCAGAGGAACTTCTCGCCTCTTGGAACTTGACCGTGCTCAAGGTGCTGGGCGTATACCTGGCGGTGATTAACCTGGTCACGCTTGTGATCTTCATCACGGACAAAGCAGCGGCCTCAAACGGCAACGACCCCAGAAAGCGCATGCCCGAAGCATGCCTTCTGGGACTCTGCCTTGCAGGCGGCTCCGTCGGCGGCCTCATAGGCATGTATGCCACGAGGCACAAAACAAAGAAGTGGTACTTCGTCTACGGGCTGCCGGTGTTCCTGGCGCTGGATGCGGGCCTCGTGGTCTTCGCCCACAACGCAGGGCTGGTTTAGACCAAGGGGCCGTGGGGGCTCATCAGTGCCTGGACGCAGTCGGCCATATCTCAGCATACATTTGCCTCAGTTGCCTAACCCCAGCCCCGCGGTCACTAGCGCCCGGACACCCGCAACCTAAGCTCCTAGCGCGCGCACCGGGATGACGTACATGCCCTCCTCTGCCCGCCAAGCGTATTCGCCAGTACCCGTAAGAACCGCAAGGAACTCGGGAGGGCGCGTGCGCGCCTGGGGATTGGCTATCAGCTTTGAACGAAGGCGCTTGAGCGACGCAATGCCCTGGTCGGCCTTTGCCGATCCCAGCTTGCACTCAAATGCTGCCCACCGGCCATCGGGCAGCTCAATAATGGCGTCAGCCTCAAGGCCGGTGTCATCGCGGTAATACATTACTTCCGCTGGTCCATCCGGAAGCGCCTGCGCATACACCGCCAGGTCGCGCATGCAAAGGTTCTCGTATACCAGGCCAAACGTCTGCCAATCCTCCAGGAGCGACTCCTCGTTCATGCCAAGAAGCGCCACCGCAAGAGAAGGGTCGGCAAGATAGCGCTTTGGTTTGACGGCCAAGCGCTTCGGGGGCCTCCATTCAGGCACCCAACCAGGCACCTCTTCTACAGCATACAGGTCCTTGAGCAAGGAGACATAGGAAGCAAGCGTCTGCACACTCACAAGGGCCTCATCCCCCGCCGATATATCAGCAAGCAAAACCTTGTACGTAACCGCCTGGCCCACATTTCGGGCAATGGAGCGGGCAATGCGCCGCGCGATAAAAGCGTCCTTGCCATGGCGGGGGATGCTCTCCTCAAAGAGGAGCTTAAGATACTCCCGTGCGGTCACCTGCGCCTGACTGGCGGAAAGATCGAGGACTTCAGGCCAGCCTCCCCTGCAGACAAGGCGAGCCATTGTCGCAGCGTCCCCCTGCACTACGGCATTGGTGAACTTGCCGTCAAAAAGCCCGGCGAGCGACACAACCGCACTTGAGTCACCCGATTCTTGGAGAGACATGGGCCTCATTCGGATTCTGCCGATTCGCCCCGACCCACTGTGAAGCGCAGCCGCCTCGTCTGCGTTCTTTACCATCGGCGTTGACGATCCCGTCAGAATCCAGGCTCCGCGCAGACCCCTCTGCATATCCACATCGTGACGCACGGCATTCCAAATCATCGGGGCCTTCTGCCACTCATCGACAACGTGAGGGCGCTCGCCCACCAACATCGCGCGTGGGTCGGAGCATGCCAGCGAGAGCGCCTCGTCCACGTAGCTCACACTATTTGCCTGGCTGCGTGCCGTCCAAGTCTTGCCACACCACTTGGTTCCAGCCACTTCGACGGCACCAAAAATACCCAGGTACTGACGAACCTGTTCGTCAACGATGCGGGGCATGTACTGATCCCTGGGTGGCAAGACATTCGGCATTGGCTGCTCCTTACGATGAAAACGCTAGCAATGCAAGTATAGGCATCGACAATCTCTTTTACCAGGCGCGTTATCGATTTTCCGACAATTCTATTAATGATTTTCCGATAATTCTATTCGTCATTTTCCGTTAATTTCATTAACGATTTTCCGACTATCTGACCTGTCACTTGCCGGATGGATGAATAGAACCGACTGGACCGGGCGTCTGCACATTCGCGGATCAATCGTGCCAAACGGACCAAAACGGGCTCCGGAATCGTCCTGAAATGGTCCATTCTGCACACATGACCAAACAAACGTGCCGAATGGACCAACTTGTCTTCAAGCCTCCTTGAGACACGCCCCGGGAGATCAGGAAGAAAGATGACCACGGTACCCAAAGACCGCCTTGAAGCGCTCGGCCTTCTTGAGCAGGTCCGGAAGTCTATCCTTCAGCCCGCCGAGATACTCATCCATCCCTAACCTGACCGGGAAAGGCGGCATCTGACTCTAATTGAAAAGCCGTAATCACCGACACATTCTGGAAAAGCTGCAATTCGCAGCAGAAATACCTTGGAAAATCTGCAAGTTGGAGGCAAGGGGGTCCGAGATGCGTCGCAAGATGGCCGATACGGTACGCGCATGGCGAGCAAACAGAGGCGAAGAATGCCTGCTCATCAAGGGAGTACGGCAGGTTGGAAAGACCTACATCGTCCGCGAGGTCGGACGGGAAGATTATGAGAGCTTCATCGAAGTCAACTTCATCGAGCAACCTGCTGCACGCCAGGCCTTCTTTGTCATACCCCACGCGACATCAAGAGAGACTGACCCGTGAGATTGCCGACGTCGGCCCCGTGAGGAACCAGGCGATCCAGGCGTAAGGTGCCGCCATGCTGATGGGACAGAGGCCAAGGGACCCAAACGGCCCCCATCGCTCTCGCGCTGAAATAGACGTTTTGTATCCATGCTTTGACCTCCTGCGTTTGCCCCCAGCAGTATAGTGGCATTTCTGGGACCACAGAGAAATTCGAAGAGAGCCAAACCGCACTCGGACACGCAAGGCCCAAGCCCTCGGCGCTCAAAATCTGGTGAGCTCGGAAAGTCGACCCAACCTCTGCATTTTTGTCAAAACGAGCCCTCTCAAGGTCTGCATTTTTGTCACTTCCATGCGTGGCCCCTCATCACTTTGAGTGATTCTGCAACATGTAGCAGTTTCACTCAAAGCGATTCAACGTGATGCCGCGCTTCCAGTGCCGCTCACGACCCCAACGCCCCCAGGGGGCAACACACACGGGTCATTTACAGCGCAGGCCATCCGCTTCTCCTCAGCACGCTACGCAAGCAGGGCATCTACCTGCACGTTCTTGAGACGGTTGACGGCATCGAGCTTCCAGGAGGGGTAATCGTGGCCTGGGTCGGTGTACTCGAAATCCTTGAGCCCGATGAGCTTAACGCGAATCTGCGGAGTCATGAGCTCGCGAGCGATGGGGATGAAGCCGGCGCCGATCTTCGGGCCAATCATGGAGAGATACCCGTCGAAGTCGTCTTGCTCCATCATCATGGGCAGGCAGGCCATGTTGTGGTCAAACAGGGGCGCCATCCGCAGGACCTCGCCCGTATCGTTGTCCACGATGAAGCCATAATTACCCGCATGCCGATCGACGTTTGCCATGACGGCATCCATGGCAACCATCTCGCGGAACGACTCCTCAGCGTTGTGCTGAGAGCAAAAGTCGAGCATGTCATCGACATCAAAAACTCGGTCAAAGAATCGATGGGCCGAGACGAACCCTTCCTTTTCAGAGGTAAACAAGGGGCATTTGCAGGCAAGCTGCCCATGAAACTTCATAAGCGAGTAGGGCACGTGAGGGACTTTTGCCGCCTTCAGCAAGTCTGCCGCCAACACCTCGGAATATGGTTCAAACCCAGCGTTGGCATAGCCCGATGAACCCCGCTTGAGCAGGGAAATCTCGTCTCCTTCTCGTATCCAGCACTTGGCAAATGACCCCGACGTCGCAAACTCAGGCGAGGTGGGAGAATTCGCCCGGCCATACATTCCCGTGCCGTCAAAGGCGATGCGCGCAATGACGTCATCGAATGGGTTCCTGTAGAGTGATACGTCATCCCAGGTCAGCGGCTCATCATCGCGTTTCATCCAGAAGGTATCAGTCAGGGACAGACAGCGCACCATTCCAATGAAATCATGACGCGTCATGAGGCCCAGCTCACGCATGAGGCGCTCAATCGAATTGCGGCGCCTGGCAATACGGCGGTAATCAATTTAATCGTTGATATCAACAAAGCCGTACGGCAAATACGAGCCCAACCGTTCGACCTCGATATAGCGATAGTCCACAAGGCGCTGTTCCTCACGATACGTCGCAACGACCGTGTCCTTATTCATCAACTGATACAGCATCTCGCACCTCCTCCGATGTCTCCCGGCACGCACTCAAAACTGGCAGACATTATACGACGGCAAGCACAGTCAGCATCACGACCGATGAATAGCACGTTCCCAGCAGTTCAACCGCTACAAAACTCATGCCCTATTCACTATATTCTTACTAATGAATCCGTCATATTCTTCACAATACATCTGTCATATTCTTACTAATAGAAATCTCCCAAAAGTACTAACGACCTGGTATACTCCTTGGAAATAAAACGGTAAGGAGGAAACATGGCCTATCTGCCGCGAGTATACGATTCCATTTTGACACGCCGTCTTGAATCGAAAGACGCCGTCCTGATTGAAGGAGCGAAGTGGTGCGGCAAGACCACGACCGCTCAGCAACAAGCGCGCAGCGTTCTCTATATGCAGCGTCCGGAAACTCGGGAGCAAAACATCCGCCTCGCTTCCCTCCAACCGTCGCTTCTTCTCGCCGGAGACACGCCACGCCTTATCGACGAATGGCAGCTCGCCCCAACGCTTTGGGACGCGGTGCGATTCGAGGCCGACAAACGGCAACAATTTGGGCAGTTCATCCTCACCGGCTCAGCAACGCCTGTCGAATCCGGCCAGAGAGCGCACACAGGAACGGGTCGCATTGCAAGGATGCACATGAGGCCCATGAGCCTCTTCGAATCCGGCGAGTCCACAGGCCAGGTCTCCCTCGGTTCGCTGCTTGCGGGAGAAGAGCTGGTTATTTCTGCATGCACCGACAGCCTGGAGGAAATGGCTTTCCTGACCAGCCGCGGAGGCTGGCCACGCGCCGTGGGCGTTTCTCAGAAGGCTGCTCTTCAACAGGCCTACGACTACCTCGATGCCGTGGCGGAAAGCGACATCACGGAGGCGAGCGGGGTACGGCGAAGCCCGGAACTGGCACGCTCAATCATGCGGTCTTATGCACGCTACATTGCCTCTCAGGGCAAGGTAACCCAGATGATCGCCGACCTCGAGTGCGCCGATGCCGGGCCCAGTTCCGAGACCGTACGCTCCTATCTCGAAGACCTGAGGCGGTTGTTCGTCATTGAGGAGCTGCCCTCATGGAACCCAAACCTGCGCTCAAAGGCAGCAATTCGAGCAACGCCAACCCGCCATTTCACAGATCCATCCATTGCCGTTGCGGCGCTTGGCACCGGCCCCGAAGGGCTGCTGTCCGATTTGGAGACGTTTGGCCTGCTGTTCGAAAGCCTATGCATACGAGACCTTCGAACATACATGGATGCCCATGACGGCTTCGTCTCCCATTACCGTGACAGTAACGGCCTGGAGTGCGATGCGGTTGTGCATCTCCGGGATGGCCGCTACGGCCTTATCGAAGTCAAGCTGGGCGGCGATCGACTTATAGACGAAGGCGCAAAAAGCCTCATTGAGCTGCGCCGAACCCTTGACACGAGTCGTATGGGCAATCCGGCATTCCTCATGGTCCTGACCGCCACGGGAGGCTTTAGCTATCCCCGTGAGGATGGCGTATACGTTGTACCCATACGCGCACTGGGAGTCTAATCGTGCCAGGGGTCTTGGCCTTGGTTGAAACGGCGAGACCACCGTCGGCATTGCTGCAATACCCAGCTTCCTTTGCGCCACCTCATCAAGGACGTCTCCCCCGAAAGGCCAGGTCCCGTGAAACTCCAGCAGCTTGTATATGCAACGAAGGTCGCCGAGTGCGGTAGCGTCGCCGAGGCGGCACGCAGGCTTTTTGTGGCGCAGCCCTCCATCACGGCGGCCATCCGCGAGCTGGAGCGCGAGATGGGCGTGCGTATCTTCGAGCGCACCAACAAAGGCATGACGGTCTCCGAGGAGGGCTCGACGTTTTTGGGCTATGCCCGCCAGGTCATCGAGCAGGCCGAGCTGCTCGAAAGCAAGTACAAGGCCGACCAGCGTCGCGTGCCACATTTCAGCGTGTCGTGCCAGCACTACTCGTTTGCGGTGAACGCGTTCGTCGATGTGATACGCCAGTTTGACGCCGCGAGCTACGACTTCACCCTGCGCGAGGAGCAGACGCACGAGATCATCGAGGACGTCTCGCACATCCGCAGCGAGCTGGGGATTCTCTACCTGTCGGGGCGCAACCGCGAGGTCATCCAAAAGATGCTTGCCGCCAACGACCTCGCCTTCGAGACGTTGTTCCGCGCCGAGCCGTATGTGTTCGTGTGCAGCTCCCACCCGCTTGCGAAGTCTGCCAAGGTCACGCTGGACGACCTGGCCGATTATCCGTTCTTGTCATATGAGCAGGGCGAATACAACTCGTTTTACTTCTCCGAGGAGCTCACTTCCACGCTCGACAGGCGCAAGAACATTCGCGTGCGCGACCGAGCGACACTGTTCAACCTGCTCATCGGCCTCAACGGCTACACCGTGTGCTCGGGAGTCATCAGCGCTGAGCTCAACGGCACCTCAATCGTCTCGGTGCCGCTCGACATCGACGAGTATATGGAGATCGGCGTCATCTCGCGCAAGGGGACGCAGCGCACACCGTATGGAGAGGCGTACATCGAGGCGCTTCGCCGGCACATTCCCATGGATGCGTAATAGATAAATCCTATAGCAACCTCTAGTTAAACGGTATTTTGCGATTGCAGCGGTTGACTCCATACTGTTTCCCGCAAATCCGGCAGCTATCGCCGGACATCAATCGCTCAATAGCCCGCGCCTTTCCTGGCGTCGCCCGAATACGGAGGTTCACCTATGGCTTCTTGCACCAACGCACCCTTTCGCTGCGACATCGTCGGCAGCTTCCTGCGCCCCGACGTCCTCAAGCGGGCCCGTGCCGACTTCAACGCAGGCACGATAGACGCCGCCCAGCTCAAGACCGTGGAAGACGTCGCCATCCGCGACCTGGTGGCCAAGCAGAAGGCAGCCGGCCTCAAGGTGGTGACCGACGGAGAGTTTCGTCGCAGCTACTGGCACCTCGACTTCATGTGGGGCTTGGGCGGCATCGAGCGCCGCACGAGCCGCGAAGGCTACCAGTTCCACGATGAGGAGACCACGGCCGACACGGCGGTGGTGACGGGGCCCATCTCGGGAGAAAACCACCCCTTTGTCGAGCACTTCAAGTTCGTGCAGGCGCTCGCGGGCGACGACCATGTCGCTCGTCAGACCATCCCGGCTCCCATCCAGACGTTCTCCGAAGTAACGCTTGACCGCTGCGATGGCCAGCAAGAGAGCCTGCGCAGCGTCTATCCCAGCGACGAGGCGCTTTTCGAGGCCATCGCGGCCGCCTACCGCACCGTCATCGCCGACCTTTACGCGGCCGGGTGTCGCAACGTCCAGTTCGACGACTGCACGTGGGGCATCTACTGCGACACCGACTTCGTCGCCAAGATGGGCATGAGCCCGGTCGACATTCAGAAGGTGAGCGAGTTGGGCGTCGCGCTCAACAACGCGGCCATCGAAGGTGCCCCTGCCGATTTGGTCATCACCACCCACGTGTGCCGCGGTAACTACCACTCGACCTACGCCTTTGAGGGCGGCTACGACCCCGTCGCCCCCTACCTGTTCGCCCACGAGAACGTGCAGGCGTTCTACCTGGAGTTCGACACGCCGCGCGCGGGCGGTTTTGAGCCTCTCAAGCACGTCGCTGACGGCAAGAAGGTCGTGCTGGGCCTCGTCACGTCCAAGCAGCCGGGGCTGGAGGACGAGGACGCGCTTATCGTGCGCATCAACGAAGCCGCTCAGTACGTCCCACTGGAGAACCTCTACCTGTCGCCCCAGTGCGGCTTTGCGAGCTGCGAGATCGGCAACAAGCTGACCGAAGAGGAGCAGTGGGCCAAGATCGCCCTTATCCAGAAGGTCGCCAAGAGGGTGTGGGGCGAGTAGCACAGCACCAGCGAGCAAGCGAGAAATGCCAGGCAGCGGGGATGGGCAGTGGGTCCGTCCCCGCTGGTTTTGTTTGGGATGCCGGCCACGTCTGTTCCAGTCTCCCGGAAAACTAGCCGCCGGGCATCACCTTCACCTTCCCAAAGCAAGGCAAACAACCGCCCCTTTATCTGCCTCGTATTTGCATCATTTGGACCTGAAATGATGCAAATACTTTCGGAATGAGGCAATTCAGCATATGGGCCCTCCGACACAGAGCATGGGAAGGGGAGGCCGCTAGCCCCGACCGTCCGCACTCCCGCACGGGCAAATTGTGGGGTATGCCTGATACGGGATGTTTTCAATAAGGTTGGAAAAGCGTGTCAAATTCCCCGAAATCGTGTTGGAAAAGCGTGCTGGATTGGCCCAAACTGTGTTGGAAAAGCGTGCCGAATCAGGGCAAATCGTGTTGGAAAAGCGTTACATGCGCAGGTGAAGGGCAATTTTGAGCCTCCACCTCAACAATCGAGGAGCAGCCTACCTGGAAGCGCGCGCAGGCACGGCAAGCCCTGATGGCCATGGACGCGCGAAGATCGGCATAGACCGCATCTACGCCCCGGTCTATGCCGCCCATCTCGCCATGGAGTGCCGCTAGCCCTGACCGCCCGCTGTGCCGGGGTGCTCGGGCCAGGGCGGCGGGTCCATCACGGTCATGTCGAGGCGCAGGGTCTGTGCGATGAGCGTGGCCAGCTCGTCGTCGGTGATGTCAGGTTTGGCCTTCATCATGCCTGCCAGACCGAAGAGGAGCAGTCCGAACGTCTCGGGCACCAGCTGAATCTCGATTGTGCGGTAGGCCATGTACTCGGATACGATGTAGCTCTGGATGCACGCGACGATCTCGCGGACGGCTTGGGTGGCGAACTGATCACGCAGTCCTAGCTCGTCAAGCACGGCAAACATAGGGCGCGGGGAACCCGAGGCCGTGTAGAGCGCCCGGCGCAGCATCGACACGCAGTTCTTCAGCTCAGATGGAGTGTCGCCAAACGCCCGTAGCTCGTTCCAGGTGGACACGCTCTCTACCAGGTCTTCGAGGTAGTCGTCGAGCACGGCGTCGGTCACAGCCTGCTTGCTGGGAAAGTAGTAGTACACGAGGGTGCGCGTCACGCCCGCCTTACGAGCGATGGCCGCCAGGCTAGTGGCAGCCACTCCCTCGGTCTCATACAGGTCGCGGGCGGCAAGCATGATGTCGCCAGCCATACCGCCCAGCCGCGCACTATGCCTGACCTGCCGCGTCACGGGATGCGGCAGGTCAGGGTCGAACCCGGGTATCGACGCGCTTCTCTGCACCGGCACGGCAGCACCTCCGTCCGTCAAGGAACCGCCGCGGCCGACGTGGCGCGCACAACGCGGCAGCTAGAACCTAGCGGTTCTCCTCAACGACCTCTCGATAATTCTGCGTGTCATTATAGATCTCGTCCTTGAGCGGGTTAAGGCCGCGAGCTCGGATGCGGCGGAACTGGTAGACGGCCAGCACGACGTTCGCGGCAAGCGCCACGAAGCTCACGGCAAAGAACGCGGTAGGGTTGTGCGTTGTGGGAATCTCGGCGAAGGTGTAGAACTGCGGCAACGCCATGGCGAACATGGCATAGAGCGCCAGCGTCTGTGCGCGATGCTGCAGCCAAGCGCCACGCTTGGTGAAGAACGTGGGCACGGTGCATGCGATGAGCAGGGCCAGGCCGGTGTACGTGGAGTGATCGGACATGCAGTTGTAGGTGTAGGCGAAGTTCCACAGGTCATAGGCGATGATCCACATCCACAGCATATCGGGCCAAATCATGTCGCACGACTTGTCCTTCGAGATGAAGATGCCGAACCAACCGCAGATGGTGATGATGTTCAGGACGCCGGCGATTGCGTTCATGATGTTCCAGGGACCGGAGATCATCCACACGTGATCGACGACGGCGCCGCCCCACAGGCCGTAGGAGAACATCTGCACGTCGCGTATCACAGCCTCGCAGATGTTGATGGCGAGGATGAGCGGCGGGAAGCACAGGGCCCAGCGCTTCTCATATAGGTGATGCTCACGCCCGTCGGCACCGCGCCACTTCACGAACCGCAGCGCCATGAAGCCGACACAGCCCGCCAAGGCCGAGTACGTCTTGACCCAGTTGAACCAGTTGCCTGTGCCGTATTCGTTGCCGGGCGCAGCAGTGTTGGGCCATACGAAAATGGTGAACACGATGGGAGCGACGACGAACAGCGCCACGCCGCCCCAGATGCTCGTGCGGCCGAACTCGTTGAATGCCATGAGGGCAAACACGACAAAGAGCCAAATCGCCCACACCATAGGGTCGGATGCCTGGTATAGGATGCCCATGGGTTTCCTCCTCGGGATACAGATACGCATCGCCACAACACCGCAGGCGCGGGTGCGGCGGTGCGCGAGTCGCCAGACGTTTACGGACGCGTCACCATGGTCTTGACGCGACCCTTCTCATCCCAGGCTGCCTTGTAGCCGAACTCCTCCAGGTTGGCCAGGGCGGCCTCGCGCTGGTCCTCGGGGACATCGATGCTGTCGAGGTACACCTTGCGGAAACCAGGGTTGTCGATGTAAAGCTCCTGCTTGAAGGGGTTGCGCTTCTTAGCCGCGATGGTGTAGGCCTGGTAGACGAACACGCCGGCGTTGAACAGCAGCGCGATGACCGAGATGGTCATGTGGGCCGCCGGGTCATTCGTGGAATGCACGATGAAGGCGGGGTGCAGGAAGAACCACGGCACTGTCATGGTCACAATCATGTTCACGGCAAGCGTGCGCACGCGGTGCTGCGCGTAGGCGCCGCGCTTGATGAAAAACGCCGGGATGGTG
>USJP01000015.1 GCA_900555105.1 uncultured Coriobacteriaceae bacterium
AGGGAGTCGAACCCCCATTGACGGAACCAGAATCCGCTGTCCTGCCATTAGACGATATCCCAAAGGCAATTTGCTCGGCGCTCCGAAGTGATTCAGTGCGTGTTTGCGAGGAGTTATATTACGGACTGTGAGAGCTCCTGTCAACACCCTTTTTCGAAAACTTTGATTCTATGAAGGAACTGTGAGCAAAGCTTGGTACACGCGGTATTCAAGGCTTGCCGTTAGACTACAAACAACCGAAAGGGCCTGCGGCCCGGCCACGACCCAAGGATGGAACATGAAGATCAATTACTGCGACGTTCGTTTTGACAAGGCGTTTGGCACCGCCGCCCAGCTGCCCGAGAGCACCCTGCCCGAAGTCTCTTTCGCCGGGCGCTCCAATGTGGGCAAGTCCTCGCTCATCAACAAGCTTTTCGGGCGCAAGAAGCTCGCCATGGTCTCCTCTACCCCCGGCAAGACGGCGACCATCAACTTCTTCGTCTCTGGCATGGTCAACTTCGTCGACCTCCCCGGCTACGGTTACGCCCAGGTCTCCAAGAGCGAAAAGACCCGCTGGGCTCGCCTCATCGACGAGTACTTCAACCAGGACAGGCGCTTCGCCCTTGTATGCTGCCTCGTCGACATCCGTCACGATGCAAGCAACCTCGACATCAGCATGGTGCACTTCCTGCAGCATATGGAACTTCCCTATGCCATCGTCTTCACCAAGGCTGACAAGCTGTCCAACAGCAAGGCCATCCAACAGAAGAATCTTCTACTTAAGCAGCTTGGAGCGCCTCAGGACACGCCGTGCGCCCTCACCTCGAGCCAGACCGGCAGGGGCATCGAGGACCTGCAAGCCATTATCAACGCGGCTTGCGGCGAGGCCTGCTAGCCCTCGAAGCCCTCGTCTTCGATAAGGGCCCCCGAATCGGCAGCCTGCGTGGCAAGCGTGTCGCACCGCTCGTTGTATTCGTGACCCGCATGCCCACGAACCCAATGGAACGTCACCTCATGCGGCTCCTTGGCAACAAGGAGCCGTTTCCATAGGTCGATGTTCTTCACCGGCTCTTTCTGAGAGTTTTTCCATCCCCTTTTGAGCCACCCGTCAACCCAGTTCTTGTTGAACGCGTTGACGACATACTGCGAATCGGTGTGCACTTCTACCGTGCAGGGGCGCTTAAGCGCCTCGAGGCCAATGATGACCCCCATGAGCTCCATGCGGTTGTTCGTGGTGCGTCGATACCCCTGGGACTTCTCGAGCGTATGGAGCTTGCCCGCCGGATCGGTGTAGAGAAGCACCGACCCATAGCCGCCGGGCCCGGGATTTCCGCGCGACGAACCGTCGGAATAGAGCGTTACGTGCATATGGCCTCCTGAATACCTGCCAAAGATCAAATACAAACGAAATAGCGCCCGAACGCGCCTATCCGCGGGGATGAGCCTGCAGGCTTACCTCGCGAAGGCGCTCGGGCGTCAAATGAGTATAAATCTGTGTGGTCGACAGACTCGCATGGCCCAACATTTCCTGAACGCTTCGCAAGTCCGCTCCACCGTCGAGCACCTCGGTGGCAAACGTGTGGCGCATGGTGTGCGGCGTGGCCATTCCCGCAAGCCCAGCTCGGGCAAGCAGCTTCTCAAAGCGCGCTCGCAACGAACGCTCCGACATGCGTGCGCCGCGCGCGTTGATGAAAAGCGCCCGCTGTGCGTCGGCAGCCTCCTCGGCCGCAAGGCCACCTTTGTGATTTGCAAGCAGCACGGGTCTTGCATGGGCAAGGTAGGCGTCGAGCGCGCGAAGCGCAGCCGGATATAACGGAACGATGCGCTCCTTGCTTCCCTTACCAAACAGTCGCACGCTCTTGTCGGAAAAGTCGATGCGATCGACGTCGAGGGAGGCAACCTCACCGATACGCGCCCCACTTGCATACAGAAGCTCCACCAAGGCGGCATCCAATGCGCCCGCCGGCGTCGAGGCGTCTGCGCACTTGAGCAGCTTCTCGACGTCTTCCTGGCTCAAGACATGCGGCAGGGGTTTGGGCAGTTTGGGGCTCGAGACCACGGCGGCAGGATTAGACTCGATGACCCCCTCGCGCACGAGCCACGAATAGAACGACCTCACCGCGGACAGGCGTCTGTTGACCGTCGTCTTGGCATACGCGGCCCCCGAAAGGGACGACAGGAAACGCCGAAAGTCCCTATGCGTGGCCTGAAGCACGTCAATGCCGCAATTGGACGCCCAAATCAAAAAGCAGTCGAGGTCCTGGGCATAGGCCGCCACAGTGTTGGGCGAATAGTTTCTGACACGCGCAAGATACGACAGAAAATTGTCGGCAAGCCCGCGTGCCTGGTCGCCGGCGCTATCGGCCATCGTCACCCCAGACGAGTTCCGTATGCGCCTCGGGGTCGATATCGACAACAGAGGCGTTTGCCGCACACCATGCGTCAAGATCGGCCGCGGCGCGCTTGGCATACAGCTTGTACTTGTCGCGTTTGGAGAGTTTGCCTTTGTGGTCAAGCGGAGGCACGATGCCGAAGTTGACGTGCATAGGCTGATAGTCTTTTGTCGCAGGGTCGGTGGCATAGGCCATAAGGGAACCGAGCGCTCCCGTCACCGGCAGCGGCGAAAGGGCAAGGCCACGCAGGTCGGCCAGGGTGTTGTATGCAGCAAGCAAGCCGGTGGCAATCGCCTCGGTATACCCCTCGGTGCCGGTGATTTGACCCGCAAAACGGATGCGTCGGTCACCCTTGAGCGCGAAGGTCTCATCGAGGCAGGCAGGTGCATCGATGAAGGTGTTGCGATGCATGACGCCATACCGGAAGAACTCGCACTCCTCAAGACCTGGGATCATGCGGAATACACGGCGCTGCTCAGGCCAGGTGAGGTTTGTCTGGAAGCCCACAAGGTTGTAGGCCGTGCCTTGCCTGTTCTCAGCGCGCAGCTGCACCACCGCCCAAGGCCTGCGCCCCGTGCGGGGGTCGATGATGCCGACGGGTTTGAGGGCGCCGAAACGAAGGGCGTCGTGGCCGGTGCGCGCAACCTCCTCAGCCGGCTGGCAGGCCTGGAAAAGCTCGCGACGCTCGAAATCACGCAAGATGGCCTTCTCGGCGCCCACAAGCTCGTCGACGAATCGATCGTATTCCTCTTTGTCCATAGGGCAGTTGAGATAGTCGTCACCATCCCCCTTGTCATAACGGGACATGGCGAAAACCTTCTCGCGGTCAAGCGTGGAGGCATCGAAGAAAGAACGACGGCTTCTTACCTCCCACAAGGCCCTCGACCGTCTGAGCAAGGGCACCCGAACACAGAGGTCCCGCCGCCACGACGACAGGACAGCCCTGGGGAAGCTCGACCACTTCCTCTCGGATGAGTTCGATAAGAGGCTCGGCAGCCACGGCCTGCTCGACGAGAGAGGAGAAGACGTCCCTGTCAACCGCAAGGGCACCTCCCGCCGGCACCGCAGCCTGCTTGGCAAGCCCGATAAGGGTCGACCCCAGACGCGTAAGCTCAGCCTTCAGCAAGCCGGCAGCCGAGTCGGCGCGCAGGGCCTTGAGGGAGTTCGAACATACGAGCTCAGCCAAGTGGTCAGTCTTATGCGCAGCCGAAGTTGCCTGGGGACGCATCTCATAGAGCTTCACGGGCACACCCCGCTTTGCAAGCGCCAGGGCGCATTCGCAACCTGCCAGGCCTGCACCGATGACGACGACGCCGTCTGTAACCGTGTCCATGTGTCTCGCTTCCTGTCGCGGCTTTGTACCGTTTATGTCCGGTAGCTATTGTGCGACAAGAACTCCCGTTCTGAAAGGCTGTATCGCCCGTCTCGCAACCTCACCACCCTTCCATCAAGCTCGAGCATGGACAATGTGCGCGTCACGGCAGCAACCGGCGCACCAAACGTGGCAGCAAGCTCGCCGGCAGGACAGGGGCTTGCCTGCAGCGACCCGAGAATCCTCTCCTCAAGCACGCCCAGACCCTTGGGACGCGAGGGTCTGGGCGTGCTCTCGTGGCGCAGCACGCCGTATATGCGCGAATAAGCTATCTCGAGGCACTCCCTGTCCCACACCGGAAGCGCCCCAGGCTGACTCGCGATAATGTAGTTGGAGCCAACCGAATTGGGCGAAAAGATGCTGCCGGGAAACACCAGGAGCTCCCGGCCGTAGTCCTCGGCATATCGCGCCGTGGAAAACGTGCCCGAGGGCATGCCCGCCTCGCAGATGACAAGGCAGCGCGACAAAGCGGCTATGACCGCGTTTCTCTTGGGGAACGTCCAACGGGCTGGCGGGGTCCCCCAAGGATGGATGGAGACAACGGCACCCCGGCAAGCCACGATGGTGTCGAGCATATCGCGCGCGCCGCTTGGGTAGACGACATCGGCCCCCGATCCCAAGACCGCCAACGTCGGCGTCTGCCTCTGAATGGCGCGTCGCTGAGCTGCCTGATCACACCCAATCGCTGCACCCGACACCACCTGCAAGCCCATCTCGCTGGCGGCGTCAGCGGCCAGCTGGGCACATGCCACGCCATATGAGGTAGCCTTGCGCGCACCGATGATCGAAACGCTCTCGCGGCCCAATGCCTCGGGGTCGCCCACGACATAGAGCGTCTCAGGCCTGTCAGGCACCTCAAGCAGCAGCTCTGGGTACAGGTCGTCGCCGGGATGAAGCTCATGGCGCGGACCGGCAAGAAGCATGCTCGTGCTCATATGACCTCCCCTGCCCCATATCTAAATCCAAAAGCCTCCAACAGGTGCGCGGCGCCAAGGCGCTCGCTGCCGTCCATATCGGCAATGACGCGCGCGACTTTGACTAGCGAGCTCAAACCGCGGACCGAGACGCCCCTTCGCTCGCTCATGTGCTCCACAAGCCTGGCCGCCTCGTCGTCGACCCCCGCCCTCACAAGGGACTGCGCGAGTTTGCCATGCACACCCTCAAACCCAGGGGTAGCCTCTTCAAACCGGGCGGCCCTCCATGCCGCAAACTCCCTGGTCTCTTCCACGACGGAGCGGAGCTGGCTCGAAGACGTGCAGGCGCCTCTGCCAAGGAGCTCGTCGGCACTCGGGCGCTCGAGAGTCACCGACATGTCTATCCTGTCGATCAGGGGCCCTGCCAGCTTTGCCTGATAAGACCGGATGGCAGTCTCGGAGCACGTGCACGTCGCCGCCGGGTCTCCAAAATGACCGCACGGACACGGGTTGCTCGCAGCGACAAGCTGGAAGCGGGCCGGAAAAGCATATGTGCCTTCCACACGCGTGACACGCACCACGCCCTCTTCAAGCGGCTGGCGCAACGCTTGCAATGTCAGGCGGTTGAACTCCGCCAGCTCATCCAGGAACAGGACTCCGTTATGGGCAAGCGAGACCTCTCCAGGCATAACGGGTCTGCCCCCGCCGAGAAGGCCTGCGACCGACGTCGAATGATGCGGGGCACGAAACGGCCTGCGCCTGCCCGCAACGCATTCCCCCTCCGCACCGCACACCGAGTAGATGAGCGCCGTCTGAAAGTACTCTCGATCGTCGAGCTCGGGCAAGATGGAAGGAAGGCAACGGGCCAGCATCGTTTTGCCCACACCGGGGGGACCCACCATAATGATGCCCAGGCCACCGGCTGCGGCAATGCAAAGAGCACGCTTGGCAAGCTCCTGCCCGGCGACGTCTGCAAAATCCGCCTCTCCGCTAGCCGACGTAACTTCTGAGCACGCCGAGCTCGCAGGATAACCCACTTGGGCAAGGGGTTCGTGAAACTCCGCCAGGCTGGTGACATAACGTACATCGGCCTGCCCCATCAGGCCGAACGCATCGCCCTGCGGGCAAATAAGGCGCAAGCCCTCACGCTGGGCAAGCTCGACATAGGCGACAAGCCCCCGAATGGGAAGGACCTCGCCTTCAAGTGAGAGTTCCCCCACTATGAGGCACTTGTCGAGACCCTCCGGCTCCATCTGCTCGGTCGCCACAAGGATTCCCACGGCCATGGGCAGGTCGAACGACGAGCCGGTCTTCTTCATGTCGGCCGGCGACAAGCTCACAGTGACAGACTTGCGGAGCGCCCCGAAACCCGAGGCTGGAAGGGCGCACCGTACACGCGTGCGCCCCTCCCCCACCGCAAGGTCAGCCCGACCCACCACGGCCACACCGGGTAGGCCAGAACTGACCGAGACCTCCATCTGCACAAGACGCGCCTCGACGCCCCAGAGCATCGCCGTCTTGACGCTCACAACGTGCGGCATCAGCCCTCCCACTCGCAGATGCCCATGAAATGATGGACTTGGGCGCGGCGGGGCCTGACGATGTTGATTGCGAGGGCGTCGAGCCTCACGCTTTCGAACCACTCATGAGTTCTGAGGTAGTCGAGCGTAATCCTGCGGTACTTCCGAATCTTCTCGGCAGTGATGGCGTCTTCTGGCAAGGCATCGGCACCGAGACGCGTCTTGACCTCGACGAGCACGACGGTGTCGTCTTTGACACAGACAAGGTCCGCCTCGCCGGCTGCCGTGCGGTAGTTGCGCTCGAGAATCCTGTATCCCCAACGACGAAGGTACCGGGCGGCAATGTGCTCGCCGAGCTTGCCAAGCTGATGGGGGTCATGAATGTTATAGCGGCCTAGGTCGCCCTCTTCGTCAAACTCGCCATCGTCACATTCCAACGTGCTTGAACCGGTCTCAATCCATCGATCGGACAGGCAACTCTGCGCCTGCGTCACAAGATCGTCTTCGCTGTAATCTTCTTCGTTCTCGTCGTAATCCTCGTCATCCAGGTCGTCTTCGAAACCATCGGGATAAGCGCGCGCGAGCGGGTCGTTAGCAAAGATGTTGTCGTCTATGATGCTGCCTGTGGCCATCGAGCACGTTTTTCTTGCTTTGCGTGCGACTGAATCCTTGTCTTCGCCTTCAGCCCAAGCGTCTTGTTCTGCGCCCACGGCCTTGAAGGAACCAACCTCATTCTCCACGTCCACGACTTTGGTGGAATCAGCCTCACCCCATGCGTTCTCGGATTCGGAGGAGTCGGCCTTCGCCGCCGCATTTTCCGCCTCGGACAGATCAGCCCCTTCCCCAACATTCTCGTCCTCGGACGGGACACCCTCTTCCTCGACGTCTGCAACCTCAGCGGGCGTTGCAGCGACTACGGCATGCGCAGTGGCCATCGCGCAGGCACCTTCATTGATTAGCCCGACCCCAGCCGGACCGCCCTCAACCCGCGCGTCCACAGGCTCGGTCTTGACGACGCCGTCCTGCACGGCAGGGGTATCGTCGACCGCTGCAGCGGCCTTGCGACAGCCCGGCCTCTTCGCCCGCGGAATCTCAGACGTCTCCCCACCCTCCCCAGCCAGTGGCGCGACATCACCTGGTGCCGTCTTCCTTCCCCTTGTCGTGCGCTTTGTGCCAGTGGTTTGCTGTACGGACTTCTTCTCGGCTTCCATACCGACCTCCTTGTCTGCGAACCAACAGCAGCCCAAGCATGTCAGATTCGATGTCACACGCGCGTCACAGAATGTCACAGGGCGCACCATGCCACGTCTACCTGCCCTTTCATTTAAAATAGCCAGGTAGATCGCTCGTCTGCGCACAGCGAAAACCTTCAGCGCTCGAAACCTCGCACCTCTCCACGACATCTCGACAAGTTGTGACTTTCGCGTCATAAAATAAAAGACTCACATATCCGATGCGAGGGTGTATAGATGTGTGGTCGTTGCGGGTTTTCGCCCTTTTTGCTGATTACCTTTCGAGCCAGCCTTGCTCCAATCGAATGATTCCCCTATACTTTTCTGCTTGTAAAAGACGGGTAGGCGAACCCTGCCCTTGCGACTTTCGAGGAACGGAAACAAGAATGGATTACATCCGCGCAATTGAGGCTCAGCAGCTTCGCGATGACCTTCCCAAGATGCGTGTCGGTGACACCGTCAAGGTGCACTACCGCATTAAGGAGGGCAACCGTGAGCGTATTCAGGCTTTCGAGGGCGTTGTCATTCGCCTGAGCGGTCCTGGCGCCCGCGAGACCTTCACCGTCCGTAAGATCTCCTACGGCGTTGGCGTCGAGCGTACCTTCCCGGTTCACTCTCCCAAGATTGCCAAGCTCGAGGTTCTGCGTCACGGTCACGTGCGTCGCGCCAAGCTCTACTACCTGCGCGACAAGGTGGGCAAGGCTGCCCGTCTGCGCGAGGTTCGCTAGTCACTCGCTTTGCTTTACAGCAAAAGGCGTCGTCCTTGTGGGCGGCGCCTTTTTTATTGTCTGAAAGGCCGTCCAATGTCTGCTTCCCCCATGTCGCATCAATCAAGCCATGAGGCCAAACCCCTCTCCTGCGCCCAGATTAAAAGCCTCTTTGACGCTTGCCAGTTTGATGACCTTCCCGCTTTTATCGCGGCACATGAGACGGATTCTCGCAAGCAAATCCAAACCCTTGTGGCACGCGCTCGTCGTCAGCAGGCCAAAGAACTCGCCGAACGGCAGCGGGTTATGGGGATGTATGAAACGATGCGCTCCTTGGGTGGCGACGGGGTCGTCATCGGTGTCGACGAAGTCGGACGCGGCCCCTTGGCTGGACCCTTGACCGTGGCAGCGGTTGCACTGCGCAGCGACGACCCCATCTGGGGCATCAACGACTCCAAGCAGCTGACCCCAGAGACGCGCGAACATCTAGCGGCCCAAATCAAGGAGCGCGCCTTGGCCTGGGGCATCTGCCATATTCCACCTGCACAAATCGACGAGCGCGGCATGGCGGCATGCCTGCATGCGGCAATGCTCCAAGCGGTTGAGAACACAGGGCTCGAGCCTGACAGCGTCTTGATAGACGGCGTACCCCTGCACATTCATCCCAAGGAAACGTGCATCGTAAAAGGCGACGCAAAGGTTGCCTGCATCGCAGCGGCCAGCATTGTCGCAAAGGTCGCCCGTGACACGATGATGTGCGAGGCAGCCAAGCTTTACCCTGACTATGGCTTTGAACAAAACAAGGGCTATGGCTCAGCCGAGCACATTGCGGCAATTGAGCGAATCGGACTCTCCCCCATCCATCGTCGCAGCTTTTGCCGCAACATCACTTTGCCGCAAACTACAACCGAGTAGCTAGCGCAACCGCGTCGCCCAATTCTGCGGTACCGCCAGCTCCTCAAACATATGCACGGCATATCGGTCGGTCATACCTGCAATGAAGTCGCTCACCTCGACAATGACGCCATCTTGGGGCCTCCTGCGATATTCGGGCGGCACCTGGTCGAAGTGGTCGAAGTAATAATCAAACAGATACTCGATAAGGCGGTCGGCTTTGGGCTCCTCCGCCTTTGCGTCAGAGGCGGCATAGACGTTTTCAAACAGGAACGACCGCAGCTCCATCATGGCACCCCATATTTTGTCCGACATCGCGATATCGTCGCCCAGTGAGGCGGAATTAGTGATCATGTCCTCCACAAGCGTCGTGATGCGCTCAGTAGAGGTGTGTCCCAGAAGACGATGCGTGCTCTCGGGCAGCTGATTTTCGCGAAGTATGCCAGCCCGTATGGCATCGTCGATGTCATGGTTGACATAGGCGATGCGGTCGGCCGTTGCCACGATGCGACCCTCGAGGGTCTCAGCGCGCTTCTGACCGTTATGACAAAGGATTCCGTCCACCACCTCACGCGTGAGGTTCAACCCTTCGCCGTCATGTTCCAAATATTCAACGACGCGCACCGACTGCTCGCTATGCTCAAAAAGACCCTCCGCCTGCTCGGACGGCAACCCCCGGTGACGTGCAATAACGCGACACAGCGAAGCCTCACCGGTATGGCCGAACGGCGTGTGACCCAGGTCATGGCCCAAGGCAATCGCCTCGATGAGGTCTTCGTTGAGAGCAAGGCCACGTCCAATTGAACGGGCTATCTGCGCGACCTCCAACGTATGGGTGAGTCGCGTACGGAAATGATCGCCTTCAGGCGAGAGAAAGACCTGCGTCTTGTGCGAAAGGCGCCTGAACGACTTCGAGTGCAAAATCCGGTCGCGATCGCGTTGGAAAGCCGTACGGAACGGGTCCTCCTCAATAGAATGCAAACGACCCAGGGTCTCGTCAGAGAAGGCGGCGCAAGGTGAAAGGGCGGCGTGCTCCAAGGCCTCGCGGTCAATCCTACTCATCACTTTGAACGCCATGCGATCACCCTCCTGCGCATCTAAACCCACTGGGTGCACTTTATACCAAAACGGGCGCACCCCCCCATATTGGATGCGCCCGCATCAACGAACTGTAACACTGTCCGAGAAGCCTCGAAAGGCCTCACGGAATCTCAAACGCGCTTAGCGCACCGTGGAGCGCAGCGTAGCCTGGGCAGCGGCGAGACGCGCCACCGGCACACGGTAGGGCGAGCAGCTCACGTAGTCCAAACCGAGGTCGTAGAACTTCTGGATGGACTCGGGGTCGCCACCATGCTCACCGCAGACGCCCAGGTCGAGCTCGGGATTCGTGCCGCGACCAAGCTTGACGGCGGTGTCGATGAGGCGGCAGACGCCATCGTCGACCGTCTCGAAGGGGTTGCGGGTCACAAGCTTCTGCTTGAGGTACTGCGGGATGAAGCTGCCCTCGACGTCGTCGCGCGAGAAGCCGAACGTCGTCTGGGTAAGGTCGTTGGTGCCGAAGCTGTAGAAGTCGGCGTACTCGGCCACCTGGTCGGAGGTGACGGCGGCACGCGGCAGCTCGATCATGGTGCCGACGGGAATCCAGGAGAGGTCGACGCCCTGGGCAGAGCCGACCTCAGCCAGCGTCTGCTCGATGGAGGCACGCATGGCCTTGAGCTCGGCGGCGAGGCTCACGAGCGGGACCATGATGCGGGGCTTGGGGTCGAGGTTCTCCTTCATGAGCTCGGCCGTGGCCATGGCGATGGCACGCACCTGAAGAATGGGGAGCTCGGGGTACACAAAGCCCAGGCGGCAGCCGCGCAGGCCCAGCATCGGGTTGGACTCGATCATGGAGTCAATCTGACGCAGGAGCTTCTTCTTGCCAGCAAGCTCAGCCTCAGAGGCACCAGCGCACTCAAGACGCGTGATCTCAACCTCGAGCTTGCGGGGGTCGTCGAGGAACTCGTGCAGGGGCGGGTCGAGCAGACGGACGGTGACGGGCAGGCCGTCCATGGCCTTGAACATGGCGTAGAAGTCGCCGGTCTGAGCCTCGTAGAGGTCCTCGCATGCCTTGTTGCGAACGGCCTTGTCGTCGTTCAGGATGTAGCTCTGGATGATCTGCTTGCGGTCGCCGAGGAACATGTGCTCGGTGCGGCACAGGCCGATGCCCTGAGCGCCGAAATCGCGAGCGAGCTGAGCGTCGGCGGGGTTGTCGGCATTTGCCTCAACGCCAAGCTTGCGAACCTCATCGGCCCAGGTAAGGATAGTCTCAAGGTCGCCCGTGATCTTGGAGTCGACGAGCTTGACGGCACCGAGGACAACGGCTCCTGTGCTGCCGTCGATGGAGATGACGTCGCCCTCGTGCAGCACGATGTCGGTGCCGGAGACGACAACCTCCTTCTTGGCAGCGTCGATCTTCAGCTTCTCAACGCCGCAGACGCAAGGGGCGCCCATGCCACGGGCGATAACAGCAGCGTGGCTCGTCTTGCCACCGTGGCTCGTAAGGATGCCCTTGGCGGCAACCATGCCGGCCAGGTCGTCGGGGTTGGTCTCCCAGCGAACGAGGATGCAGTCGCGACCCTCGGCAGCAGCTGCGACGGCGTCGGCCGAGGAGAACACAACCTCGCCCACAGCAGCGCCCGGGGAGGCGTTGAGACCCTGGGCAAGCAGGTCGTACTTGGCGGTCTTGTCGAACTGGGGGTGCAGGAGCTGGTCGAGCTGAGCGGGGTCAACGCGCTTGAGCGCTTCTTCCTTCGTGATGAGACCCTCGTCCACCATGTCGATGGCGACCTTGAGGGCGGCGGCGGCGGTGCGCTTGCCCACGCGGGTCTGCAGCATGAAGAGCTTGCCCTGCTCGATGGTGAACTCGATGTCCATCATGTCGTGGAAGTGGTTCTCCAGAAGCACGAAGATTTCCTCGAGCTCACGGCCCGCTTCCTCGAGGCCTTCCACATGCTTGAGGTCGGCGATGGGGCTCGTGTTGCGGATGCCCGCGACGACGTCCTCGCCCTGCGCGTTCTCCAGGTAGTCGCCGTAGACGCCGGAGTGGCCGGAGGAGGGGTCGCGGGTGAAGCACACGCCGGTGCCGGAGTTTTCACCCATGTTGCCGAACACCATGGTGCAGATATTGACAGCGGTGCCCAGGTCGTGGGGGATGCGCTCACGGCGGCGGTAGATGCGGGCACGCTCGGTGTTCCAGGAGCGGAAGACGGCCTCGATGCCCATGTCCATCTGGGTGCGCGGGTCCTGCGGGAAGTCGTTGCCGGTCTGTTCCTTGACGATGCCCTTGAAGGTGTCGACGAGGCCCTTGAGGTCCTCGGCGGTCAGCTCGGTGTCGCCCTTCACGCCGCGCTCGGCCTTGAGGTCGTCGAGGGCGTCGGAGAAGAGGTCGCCGTCGATATCGAGGACGGTCTTGCCGAACATCTGGATGAGGCGGCGGTAGGAGTCCCACGCGAAGCGCTCGTTACCGCTAACGGCTGCGAGGCCGAGAACGGACTCATCGTTGAGGCCGATGTTCAGGACGGTTTCCATCATGCCGGGCATGGAGAACTTGGCGCCGCTTCGCACGGAGACGAGGAGCGGGTCGGAGGGATCGCCGAGGCGGCGGCCCATCTGGTCTTCGACGCCGCGCAGGGCGCGGGTGACCTCGGTGGCAAGCGACTCGGGGACGGTCGATTCCTTGAGGTATGCGCGGCACGCCTCGGTGGTGATCGTGAAGCCGGGGGGAACGGGCAGGCCGAGCTTCGTCATCTC
>USJP01000016.1 GCA_900555105.1 uncultured Coriobacteriaceae bacterium
AGGAGCAGCGCTTTGGTGTGCAGCACAAGGAGCAGCTCAAGAACCTGCGCGAGCAGGTTGACGTGCTGACCCTTTCGGCAACGCCCATCCCCCGCACGATGCAGATGGCCATGAGCGGCGTGCGCGACATGTCGCTCATCAAGACGGCGCCTGCCGGGCGTATCCCCGTGAAGGTACATGTGGGCGAGTGGGACGAGGATGTCGTGAGTTCGGCCGTGCGCTTGGAACTTGCTCGTGGCGGGCAGGTCTACTACGTGTCGAACCGCGTGAAAACCATCGACGAGGCCGTGCAGCGCGTGCTGAGCGTGGCGCCCGAGGCTCGCGTGGGTGTGGCGCATGGCAAGATGACCCCCAACGAGGTCGAAAACGTCATGCAGAAGTTCGTGACCGGCGAGGTTGACGTGCTCGTGGCCACGACCATCATCGAGAGCGGCATTGACAACCCCCATACCAACACACTCATCATCGAGGACTCCCAGCGCCTGGGCCTGGCGCAGCTCTATCAGCTCAAGGGTCGTGTGGGACGTGGTAGGCAGCAGGCCTACGCCTACTTCATGTTCCCGCCCGATGTCCCGCTGACCCCCGAGGCCACCGACAGGCTTCTGGCAATCGGGGAGTTCACCGACCTGGGAAGCGGCATGCGCATCGCCATGCGCGACCTGGAGATTCGCGGTGCCGGCTCGCTCATGGGTGCCGAACAGCACGGCAACCTGTCGAGCGTGGGCTTCGACCTGTACACGCAGATGCTCGGCGAGGCTGTAGCGCAGGCGCGTGGCGAGGAGCCTGCCGACGAGGCGGCCACGAGCGTGACTATCAACCTGCCGGTGGATTACTACTTCAGCGAGGAGTACCTGCCCGAGGTGGACAAGCGCGTCCTCATGTATCGCAAGCTTGCTGCCCTCACCGACCTGGAGGGGGTGGACGCGCTGGAAAAGCAGTGCGTGGAGAGCCATGGCGAGCTTCCCGAGGCGGCTCGAAACTTGTTCACGCGCGCTCGCATCAGGATTCGTGCCGACAGGCTCGGCATCACGTCGGTGGGCACTGCGGTCGGCAAGCTCACGTTGGCCGGTGCCGAGGTGCCCAAACCGGTTTTCGACGCGTGGCGCAAGAAGGGCGCGCAGGTCTTTGCCAAGACCGGCAAGGTCAACTATCCCCTGCGCAAGGACGAGTCTGTGCTTGAGTGCGCGCTGAGCTTGCTTGAGGAGCTTGGCGGCGCCGACGACGAGGAGTGACATTGAGTGGGCGCGTTGGTTTTGCCGGCGCGCCCGCTGTTTGTAAGGGTTCTTGCCTGGGTGCTTTCTAACTGTCCGCACTTGCCTTTATCATCGCCATAGTCGATAAGGAGCAAGCACATGGCTTTCGTACACCTGCACTGTCATACCGAGTACTCACTGCTCGACGGAATCACGCGTCTCAAGGACATGGCCAAGCGCGCATGGGAGCTTGGCATGCCGGCGTGTGCCATCACCGACCATGGTTATATGTATGGTTGCGCACAGTATTACCTTGATGCCCAGGTTGCCGGCAGTCCCGACGGACGCAAGGGCGCCGAATACGGCATAAAGCCCATCTTGGGCTGCGAGGTCTACTTCACGCCGGACTCCACACTTTCGCGCGACCGCAAACCCGAGCTGTACCACATGATTCTGCTCGCCAAGAACAACGCGGGCTACGTCAACCTCATGAACGTGGTGTCTCAGGCGGCCACGCGCGGCTTTTATTACAAGCCCCGCGTGACGCTCGACATGCTGCGCAACAATGCCGACGGTCTCATCGCCACCTCGGCATGTATCGCCGGTATCATCCCGCAGTGCATCGACAGAGGCGACGACCGTCAGGCAGTGGAGTGGGCCAAGACGTTCGGTTCGATCTTTGCGCCCGGCGATTTCTACATCGAGCTGCAAAATCAAGGCGTGCGCACCGACACCGGCATGACGCAAGACGAGCTCAACGGGCACCTTGACAAGCTTGCCCGCGAGCTCGGTATCAAGACGGTCGCCACGAACGACTTCCATTACCTGCTGCGCGAGGATGCCGTCACGCAGGACGCCATGATGTGCATCGGCATGGGCAAGAAACTCGACGACCCCGATCGCATGCGCTTCAAGAACGACCAGTTTTATATGAAGACCGAGGAAGAGATGCGTGCGGCTCTGGGCCCCCTGTACCAGGAGGCCTGTGATAACACGATTGAGATCGCTGAGAAGTGCGGCGCCAAGCCCGGTGAGGTTCTTGACGAAAAATCGGGCGTCTACCTGGACTTCGACCAGATCATTCTTCCTCGCTACCCCGGTCTTGACGAGGGGCAGACCCACGAAAGCCAGTTCCGCCGCGACTGCGAGGCGGGCTTGTCGCGCCACTACGGAGCCGATTGGAAGACCGCGCGTCCCGATGTTGTGGAGCGCTTCGAGTACGAATACAAGGTCATCTGCGACAAGGGTTTTGCCGCCTACTTCCTTATCGTCGCCGACTACGTGAAGTGGGCCAAGGCAAACGGCATCGGCGTGGGTCCGGGCCGTGGTTCTGCCGCAGGCGCCATCGTTGCGTACGCCATGGACATCACGGGCTTCGACCCGCTTGAGAACGGCCTGATGTTCGAGCGATTCCTGTCGCCCGAGCGTACTGAGATGCCCGATATCGATATGGACTTCGACGATGAGCGGCGCCTGGAGGTGGTGGACTATGTCCGCCGCCGCTACGGCGCCGACCACGTCACGCACGTCATCACGTACTCGGTCCTCAAGGCCAAGCAGGCCGTCAACGACGCGGCGCGCGTGCTGGGCTTCCCGGTGAGCTTCTCCCAGAAGCTCTCCAAGATGATTTCCAACGCCCCCGACACGACGCTTGCCGCGACTATGGGCAAAGACGAGAAGCACAAGGATTATTTCTCGCCCGACTTTGTGCAGGCCTACAAGGAAGACCCCGACGCAAAGCAGGTCATCGACACGGCGCTGGCTATTGAGGGCCTCACGCGCGGCGAGGGCGTGCACGCCTGTGCCGTCCTTATCTGCCGAGACCCGGTCAACGAGCATGTGCCTACGAAGCTCGACACCAAGGGCGGTGTGGAGATCACCCAGTACGAAGGCCACATGGTCGCCGACATGGGCCTGCTCAAGATGGACTTCCTGGGCCTGCGTACGCTCACCGTTATCTCCAAGGCCAAGAAGAACATTAAGGCTACCTGCGGCATCGACATCAACGAGGCTGAGATTCCTTTCGACGACCCCAAGATCTTCGAGCTCATGGGTTCGGGCCACACGGCCGGCGTCTTCCAGGTCGAGTCGGGCGGCATGACGGCCACCATCAAGAACATGAAGCCGCGTGAGTACAAGCACGTCGTCGCTCTTATCGCCTTGTATCGCCCCGGACCTCTGGGCGCAGGCATGGTGGACTCCTACATCAACCGTATGAACGGCAAGGAGGAGGCCGTCTCGTACGACCCGCGCCTTGACGATATCCTTGGCGAGACCTATGGCACCATGGTCTACCAGGAACAGGTTATGCAGATCTCGATGAAGATGAGCGGTTTCTCGGCCGGCGAATCGGACTCGCGTATCCGTAAGCCCGTGGCAAAGAAGAAGATCAAGCTTCTGACCTCCACGGTGTTCAACTGGTCTGACGGCAAGGAAGAGACCACGTACGACCACTGGATGAACGGCGCGGTGGCCAACGGCTACAAGAAGGAGATCGCCCAGAAGATTTGGGACGACGTTCTTGAGTTCGCCTCCTACGCTTTCAACAAGTCGCACTCTGCGGGATACGCCATTCTTGTTATGCAGACGGCCTGGCTCAAGGCCCATTATCCCCGCGAGTACATGGCCGCCGTACTTACCTCCTACACGGGTAAGACCGAGAAAATCGTTCACTACATCGCGGCATGCCGTTTCGACGACATCGACGTGTTGCCGCCAGATATCAACTCCTCGGGTAACGAGTTCACGCCGGTGCCTGAGGGCATTCGCTTCGGTCTTGCCGGCATCCGCGGCGTGGGCGAGGGCGTGAGCGACCTCATTGTGGCTGAGCGCGAGGCAAATGGCCCCTACCAGGACATCTTCGACTTCCTTGATCGCGTGGATTCGAGCAAGGCGAACCGCCGCGTCATCGAGTCCCTCATCAAGGCAGGTGCCTTTGACGACACGGGCTATACGCGCAAGCAACTCTGCTGGCTTGTGAGCAAGGACAACCCCGAGAACATCATCGACGCGGTGACAAAGCGTCAGAAGAACGAAGCAGCCGGCCAGCTCTCCATGTTCGACCTGTTCGAGGAAGACGACGACGCGGGAAGCTTCAACGCACGCGTTGAGCCGGACGGTGTTGAGTGGGATGACCGCACCAAGCTCACCCTTGAAAAGGAAGTGCTCGGCATCTACGTATCCGACCACCCCCTGCGCCCCTTCGAGTATGCTCTGTCCCAGGCACGCGACTTCAGTATCGGCCAGATTGAGGAGGAGGCGGGCGAAGGCGATTCCGGCCAGTACAAGGTGCCCGAGAAGAAGATTTTCAGCTGGGCAGGTATGGTTGACGGCCTTCAGAAGAAGGTCACGAAGTCGGGCGACCAGATGGCTGTCTTCAACCTGGCCGACATGGAGGCCGACGTCACCTGCGTGTGCTTCCCCAAGGTCTTTGCGAAGAAGGGACACATCCTCCAGGGCGAGGTCGACCCCATGACCGGGGAGCGTGTGGGCGACGTCTTCGTCAAGGTGCGCGCCAACCTTGACCGCTCCGACCGCGGAAACCAGCTCATGGTGGTCGACATCGAGCCGCTTGTGCTCGACCAGGCGTCGAACCGCCCCAAGACGCTGGAGATTCGCGTGACGAGTGCGCTTCTCAACCAGAACCTTATCACGCAGCTGTCGCGCGTCTTCTCGCGCTATGCCGGTTCCGACAACGTCGAGCTGCTTGTTGAGGAAGCCTCGGGCCACACCATGCGTGCTGAGATCCCCATGCATGTGAACACGAAGAACATGTCGCTTGCCGTTGAGGTCGACGACATCCTGCGTGGTCAGGGCACGGTGGCCATCGTGTAAAAGGCCTGGGGCGTCTGATGCGTGGATGAGACGTGCGCCTACGTTACAAGCGAGTTAATGTGAGGCACTTTAGCACTCTACCGTGCTAAAGTGCCTCAATCATATTAGGCTATTGGAAACAGTTCGCGATTACAGTTGTAACAAAGGCTTCTTGAAAACGAAAGCGGTGAGTTCCACGACTACCACATCCACCCCGCGCGGATTCAGAGACGTGCTTCCCGAAGAGGCACTTTGGCGCGAACAGATAAGCTCCGCGGTGGGCGCATGCTTTGCCCAGGCTGGGTATCTCCCTGTTGAGACGCCCCTGCTTGAAATGAGCGACCTGCTCCAGGACACCGATGCCGCAAGCGACGTGGCGTTTCGCCTCTTCGATTCCGATGGTGGGCTGCTCATGCTGCGCCCCGACGTGACGCTGCCTGTCGCTCGCATGGTTGCCACGCGCCTGCGCGGCCGGCAGGGCCCCTTGCGCCTGCGGTACAACGCACCCGTCATGCGCGAGTGCGACGCGCTTACCGGTCAGCCCCGCCAACTCACCCAGCTTGGCGTGGAGCTCATCGGCGTCGACGGTCTTGAGGCCGACGCCGAGACGTTGCTGCTTATGGCGCGCGCTCTTGAGGCTGCCGGCTTGGAGGGCTACGTCATCGCCATGGGAAGTGCCAGGCCGCTCGACGTGCTGCTTGCATGTTCGGGAATGCCCGACGAGTGGTGCCAGCGGGCACGCGGGCTTTGCCAGCGCTGCGATCTCATCGGTCTGGCCAAGCTCGTGGATGAGGCGTCCGAGGGACTTGCCTCTGCAATTGCTGACGCGCTGTTGGGTCTGCCGCGCATCCGCGGTGGCGCAGAGGCCGTCGAGGCGGCCCGCGCCCTTGTCGAGCCGTGCGGATGTGCGCAGGAATGTCGTCTTGATGAGGTGGCCGAGCTTCTTGCCTGCGCGCAGGCCGCCGGCCTCAAGGGGGAGGTCACCGTCGACTTCTCCGTCATGGGGTCGTTCGGCTACTACACAGGCACGGTGCTTGAGGCGTATCTACCCAGGTTGGGTGCTCAATTGGGTACCGGCGGTCGCTACGACAAGATGTTCGAACGTTATGGTGAGCCCAAGTGCGCTGCCGGCTTCTCGCTTTCGCTCGACTGCATCCAGACGGCCCTCGAGCGCAGCGCAGATGCGCCTCGGCCTCTGCGTGTTGCCGTGTCGAAGGGCTCGCTTTTCCCAGGGGCGGTCAAGCTGTTCGAAGCCGCTGGGCTCGATGTGGCCAACCTTGCAGATCCTGGCCGCCAGCTCATCATCCGCGGCAAGGACGTCGAGTACATCATCGTGAGGCCCACTGACGCCCCGGCATTCGTGGCCTTCGGTGGTGCGGACTGCGGCATCTGTGGGCGCGATTCGCTCATCGAGGCAGATATGGACGTTCTCGAGCTGTCTGACCTGCGCTTTGGTGCCTGCCACTTTGTGGTTGCCGAGCCTGCGGGTGCCCACGAGCGGGTTCAGGAGAACTATCGCCGGCTGGGTTCGGTGCGCGTTGCCACGAAGTATCCCCGTATTACTCGCCAGCATTTCGCGCGTATCGGCATGGAGGCCGACGTGCTCAAGTTCCACGGCAACATCGAGCTCGCCCCCCTCGTGGGCATGGCTGACTGCATCGTTGACATTACGGCGACGGGCACGACGCTGCGTGAGAACAACCTTGTCGTTGTCGACGATGTGCTCGATTGCACTGCCCGCTTCTTCGCCAACCCCGCCTCGGCGCGCACGGATCCTCGCGTGTTCGAGCTTGCCGCCCGCCTCGAGGCTGCAGCGGCTGCAACCCAGGAATAAAACCCTTTTGAGAAAGGTCGTATTGTCATGAAGATTATCGAGCTCGCCGAAGACGAGGTCCTCACCGAGTCCATGCTTTCGCGCAAGGGCGCGCTGCCCGCAAGCGTCATCGCTTCTGCCGCCGCCATCGTCGAGGAGGTTCGTGAGAAGAAGGATGCAGCACTGCGCGCCTTTGAGAGCAAGTTCGACCACGTCGACATCGCCGACTTCCGCGTGCCCCAGCAGGTCATTGATGCCTCGCTCGACGAGGTGGGCGAGGAGTTTCTTGCTTCCTGCAAGAAGGCCGAGGCCCAGATTCGAGACTTTCACCAGCGTGAGGTGCAGCAGTCGTGGTTCACGACGCGCCCTGACGGCACCATCCTGGGCCAGAAGGTGACGCCGCTCGACTCTGTGGGCATCTACGTGCCCGGCGGCCGCGCCCAGTATCCTTCCACCGTGCTCATGAACGCCGTGCCTGCCAAGGTCGCCGGCGTTGAGCGCATCGTCATGGTCACGCCGCCCCAGGCAGACGGCAAGCTTTCGCCTTACACGCTGTGCGCCGCCAAGATTGCCGGTGTTGATGAGATCTACACTGTGGGCGGCGCCCAGGCCATTGCCGCCCTCGCGTACGGCACCGAGTCCATCCCGCAGGTGAGCAAGGTGACGGGCCCGGGCAACGCATACGTGGCGGCCGCCAAGAAGCTCGTCTCGGGCGATTGCGGCATCGACATGGTGGCCGGCCCCTCCGAGGTGTGCGTGCTTGCCGATGAGACGTCCGACCCGCGCCTGGTGGCCATCGACCTCATGGCTCAGGCCGAGCACGACCCTATGGCAACGTCGTACCTGGTCACGACCGACCCCACGCTGCCGGAGGCTGTGAACGCCTACTTCCAGGAATACCTCGCCGAGAGCCCCCGTGCCGAGATTACGCGTCAGTCGTGGGATGACAACGGCACCGTCGTGGTGTGCCCCACGCTCGACGCCGCCATTGATGCCGTGAACACCATTGCCCCCGAGCACCTGGAGCTCCAGACCTTCGAGGGCATGGAGCTGATCGGCCGCATCCGCAATGCCGGCGCCATCTTCGTGGGCGAGTGGAGCTCCGAGCCGCTGGGCGACTACGTCGCCGGCCCCAACCACACGTTGCCCACCGGTGGTACGGCGCGTTTCTCCAGCCCGCTTTCGGTCGAGCAGTTCGTGAAGAAGTCCTCGGTCATCTGTTATTCCTACGAGGGGCTTGAGGCGGACTGCGACGACGTGGTGACGCTTGCGACCGCAGAGGGCCTGTGGGCGCACGCCCAGTCGGCCCTCATGCGCCGTACGGTTATGGCCGATTACCTGGCCGAAGACGCCACCGACCAGGATTGCGAGTAGCTATGGCCTGCTCTGTGCGCCCCGATTTGGCTGACCTTGAGCCATACGACCCGGACATGCGCCCCGTGCGCATCATGCTCTCGGCAAACGAGAACAACTGGGGCATGCCCGACGATGTCGCGAGCGAGGTCCAGCGCCGCTTGGCGGGCGTTGCGTTGAACCGTTACCCCGAGGCCACAAGCCCACGTCTGCGCGAGCTTCTGGGTCAGATGTGGGACGTGCCGGCGCATCGCGTCGTGGTGGCCAATGGCGGAGACGAGCTGCTCTTCAACTTGCTCCTCGCATACGGCGGAAAGGGACGCGCCCTTGTGAACTGCCCGCCGACATTTTCGGCGTATGAGCTCTACGCCAAGCTCACCGCAACGTCCGTTGTGAACGTTAACCGCGACGCGAACACGTTTGAGCTGGACGAAGACGGTTTGCTCGAGGCCGCGCGCGACCCGCGAGCTGCCTTGGTTGTGGTCACTTCGCCCAACAATCCCACGGGCAACCTCGCCTCGGTCGACTTCGTCCGCAAGCTGGCTCAGGCCACCTCGGCGCTTGTGCTGGTGGACGAGGCGTACGCGGAGTTCTGCGATGTCCAGGCAAGTTGCGTGCCGCTCGTGGCGGAGCTGCCCAACGTGTGCGTGCTGCGTACCATGTCGAAGGCGTATGCCCTGGCAGGTGCTCGTGTTGGCTATCTCATCTGCCCTGACGATGTGGCCGACGCCATGCTTGCCGTGCGCCTTCCGTACTCGGTGAACCGCATGTCGCAGGTGGTTGCCGAGACGGTCGTCGAGATGCGCGGCGAGTTCGCGCCCGTTATCGAGGCAGTGCGCGAGGAGCGCTCCCGGCTTATGGAGGCGCTCGAAGCTCTTGCGGCCGAGGTTGCGGCCAGCCTGCCCGACGGCGCCGATGGCCTGCGCGTCTGGCCTTCGGAGGCGAACTTCGTCATGGTGCGTTTCCCGGGCCAGGCCGGCGGTTTGCCGTGCGCCGACGAGATGCACGAGCTGCTCGCCGCCGACTCGATTCTCGTGCGAAACTTCTCGCATACGCCCGGTCTCGAGGGCTGTTTGCGCATCAGTGTCGGTAAGCCCGAGGAGGACGACGAGCTGCTTGTGAGCTTGCGCCGTCACTTGGGACTGTCTGAGCACCCCATTCAGTAGAAGGAGCCTTCCGTGAACGAACCAAGCGCCATCCCCACGTTTGAGCGCCGCGCGCGCGAGCATCGCATTACCAAGGAGACCGACGTTCTCATCGACCTTTCGCTTGACGGTACCGGCAGCGCCGACGTGGCGACGGGTGTGCCGTTTCTCGACCATATGCTTGACGCTCTCGGCCGTCATGGCTGCCTCGACCTTACGGTGGAGGCAAGCGGCGACGTGGAGATCGACGACCACCACACCGTCGAGGACGTCGGCATTGTTTTGGGCACGTGCGTGCGCCGCGCCCTGGGCGACGCGCGCGGCATCACGCGGTACGGTTGCGCCACCATCCCCATGGACGAGGCACTCGTGACATGCGCCCTCGACGTGTCGGGGCGCGGGGCTGCCTTCTGCGACCTCAAGATTCCCACCGAACGGGTCGGTTCGTTTGACACGCAGCTCGCAAAGGAGTTCTTCATCGCCTTTGCTGCCAACGCAGGCGTGACGCTCCATGTGCGCGCCGTCACGGGAGAGAACTCGCACCACATCATCGAGGCTTCTTTCAAGGCGCTTGCCCGTGCGTTCAGGCAGGCCGTCGAGTCTGACCCGCGTGTGAGCGGCATCCCCTCCACGAAGGGGAGCCTCTAGCATGGCGGCCTACATCGCCGTGGTCGATTACCACAAGGGAAACCTTCTTTCTGTTGAGCGGGCATTGGTAGCTGCCGGCGCTCAGGTGCTCGTGACCGACGACCCCGCTCTCATCGAGCAGGCCGCTGCTGCTGTGGTGCCCGGTGTCGGTGCTTTTGACGATGCGATGACGTATATGCGCTCATCGGGTCAGGATGAGGCGATCCGGCGTCTTGTCGCATCAGGCCGTGCGCTTTTGGGCATTTGCCTAGGCATGCAGCTTCTGTTTGACCGCGGCAACGAGCACGCCGAACCACCTGCTTTCGGTGAAGTCCCCGAATGGGTCCCGGGACTGGGCATCTTGCGCGGTGAGGTGCGACGTCTGGAGGGCCGGGGCGTCAAAGTACCCCATGTCGGCTGGAACGCTGCCGACTTCACGGCATCTGGGGAACGTTGTCCTCTGTTTGACGGTGTGGCGAGCGGCACGTACTTTTATCACACGCATTCCTATGTCTGTCATCCGGAAGACTCTTCCCAGGTCATTGCGACCACCGAGCACGGTACGCGCTTCGCGAGCGCGGTATGGGATGGACGTCTTGTGTTTGGCACCCAGTTCCACCCAGAGAAATCCTCCGCTGCCGGACAGCGTGTCATGTCGAACTTCACCTCGCTTGCCCTGAGGAGCGCCCTATGATCCTGTATCCCGCAATTGACTTGCTTGGCGGCAAGGTCGTGCGCCTGCGTCGTGGCAAGCGCTCTGACGTCGATGTCTATTCCGACGACCCCGTTGCCGTCGCGCGTGATTTTGCGGCGTGTGGTGCCACGTGGATTCACGTCGTCGACCTGTCCGCGGCATTTGAGGAAGACGACGAGGCCCTCGCCGCCAACGCGCGTGCCATAGCGGGTATCGCCGCACTGCCTGGAATCAAGGTGGACACAGGCGGTGGCGTGCGCTCGCTCAAACGCATCGATGCGCTTGCCAAGCTGGGCGTTTCGCGTATTGCGCTTGGCACAGCCCTTGTGCGCGATCCCGACTTTGCCCGCGCCGCCGCAGCTGAGTTTGGCAATTTGCTCTGTGCGGACGTCGCCGCCAACGATGGTCGCGTCGCGGTTAACGGCTGGCGTGAGGAGGCGAGCATGGCGGCCGACGAGCTTGTGGGCGAGCTTGCGCGCATGGGCTTTCGCCACCTCGTCTTTACCGACATCGCCCGCGACGGCATGCGCACGGGTGTGAATGCCCAGGCATATCGCGACATCGCTCGCGTAGCGGGATTTCCCGTTGTTGCCTCGGGTGGCGTCGCCACTCTCGATGATTTGCGCGCTTTGGCGGCCTTGGGCGACGACGTCATCGAAGGGGCCATTACGGGGCGCGCGCTCTACGAGGGCGCGTTTACGCTCGAAGACGCTCTTTCCGTTTGCGCAAAGGGGTAGCCGATATGCTTGCAAAACGTGTCATTCCCTGCATGGATGTGAAAGACGGCCGCGTTGTGAAGGGCGTCAACTTCGTCGACCTGCGCGATGCCGGCGACCCCGTCGAGCTGGCTTCGTTCTACGATTCCCAAGGTGCCGACGAGGTTGTTTTTCTCGATATCACCGCCACGAGCGATAACCGTGCAACAACCGAGGAGCTCGCAAGTCGCGCGGCGCGCCAAGTGGCCATCCCCTTTGCCGTCGGCGGGGGCTTTCGTGACATCGTTGGCATGCGCCGTATGATTGCCGCTGGTGCCGACAAGGTCTCTCTTAATTCGGCGGTTGTGCACGACCCATCGCTTATCACGCGTGCTGCGGGTGCTTTCGGTAGCCAGGCGGTTGTGGTAGCCATCGACGCCAAGCACACCGGGCCTGGCGACAAATGGGAGGTCTACGTGTCGGGTGGCCGCGTGGCCACCGGCTACGACGCCGTGTCGTGGGCCGAGGAGGCGGCGCGCCGCGGAGCCGGTGAGATTTTGCTCACAAGCATGGATCGCGACGGCACGCAGGACGGTTTCGACCTCGCGCTCACGCGTGCCGTGGCGCGGGCGGTGCCTATCCCC
>USJP01000017.1 GCA_900555105.1 uncultured Coriobacteriaceae bacterium
GTCAGGACGTGCTTCTGTTCATCGACAACATCTTCCGTTTCACCCAGGCTGGTTCCGAGGTGTCCGCACTTCTCGGTCGTATGCCTTCGGCAGTTGGTTACCAGCCCACGCTGGCAACGGAGATGGGCGACCTTCAGGAGCGCATTACCTCCACGAAGACCGGTTCCATTACCTCGGTTCAGGCCGTCTACGTTCCCGCTGACGACCTTACCGACCCCGCACCTGCCACGACGTTCATCCACCTGGACGCCACCACCACGCTGTCGCGTTCCATCGCGTCTCTGGGCCTCTACCCGGCCATTGACCCGCTGGCCTCTTCTTCCTCCGCTCTCGATCCGCTGATCGTCGGCGAGGAGCACTACCGCGTGGCTACCGCCGTCCAGGAGCTCCTCCAGGCCTACTCCGACCTGAAGGACATCATCGCCATTCTTGGTATGGACGAGCTGTCTGAGGAGCAGAAGCTCACGGTCAACCGTGCCCGTAAGCTTCAGCAGTTCCTCTCCCAGAACTTCCACGTGGCCGAGCAGTTCACGGGCAACCCCGGCGTCTACATGAAGCTTGAGGACACCGTGCGCTCCTTTGCCGAGATTGTCGACGGCAAGTGCGACGACCTGCCCGAGCAGTGCTTCCGTTATGCCAGTGACATCGACGACGTGCGCGAGCGCGCCGCGAAGCTGGCTGAGTAGGCTTCGGCCCACTCGTAAAGAGAGGTCAGGCTTATGGCGGACAACACACTTACCTGTGAGATCGTCACCCCGGTAAAGACCGTTTTCGCAAGCGAGGCCACCTATGTGGGTCTTCCTGGCGAGATTGGCTCTTTCGGCGTGATGCAGCGTCACGAGCCGCTTGTTTCTGCCCTCAAGGCTGGCGTGGTGAACGTCACTGCGGCCGATGGCAAGCACGAGTTTGTTCTGAGCGGCGGCTATGCTCAGGTCAATGACAACAAGGTCATCGTTCTTGCTAACGACGCTCTTGAGGTTTCCCAGATTAAGGCCGACGAGGTTCAAACCACGCTGGCTGGCGTCGAGAAGGAACTTGCAGCCCTTTCGGAAGGCGACTCTGCTGCCGCCTACCTCAAGGGTCAGAAGGAATGGCTCGAGCTCCAGCTTAAGACCGTAAACGCTTAAGAAGGAGCGCACTCATGGACGTGATCAAAGTAGAAGGCGGCGCTAAGCTGCACGGTACCGTACACGTCGAGGGTGCAAAGAACTCAGCCTTGAAGCTCATGGCTGCAACTGTCATGGCGCCGGGCGTCTATCACCTCAGCAATGTGCCTGACATCTCTGATGTCAGGCTCATGTGCAAGGTGCTCCAGACGCTTGGCGCCTGCGTTGTTCATGGGGAGCATGAGCTCATCATCGACACCAAGACGGTGAGCAACTGGGTCACTCCCTATGAGTACGTTTCGAAGATGCGTGCAAGCATCTCGATTCTTGGCCCGCTTATCACACGTTTCGGCAAGGCTATTGTGGCCATGCCGGGCGGGTGTAACATCGGTGCCCGCTCTATCGACCAACATCTGTCTGGTCTGGCGGCACTTGGCGTGAAAATCGACAACGACCATGGCAATATCCGTGCTGACGGCACGGCCGGCTTGCATGGCGCTATCGTCACGCTCGACTTCCCCAGCGTGGGTGCTACAGAGAACATCATGATGGGTGCCGTCAAGGCGAAGGGCACGACCATCATCGAGAATGCGGCCCGTGAGCCTGAGATTGTCGATTTGGCAAACATGCTCAATGACATGGGCGCAAAGATTATTGACGCCGGTTCGCATGTCGTGCGCATCGAAGGAGTGCAGGAGCTCCACGCGACCGATCATGTGACGGTTGGTGACCGCATCGAGGCCGGTACTTTTATCGTTGCCGGCGCTCTTTGCTCCGATGAGGGCGTGACCGTTACCGGTTTCGACCCCATGCATCTCGATATCCCGCTTGCAAAAATGGCCCAGATGGGCGTTGAGATTGAGCGCTTTGAGAACGGCGTGACTGTCCGTCGGGGTGAGAAGCTCGTTCCCGTGGATATCCAGACGCTTCCGTATCCTGGTTTCCCCACCGATATGCAGGCTCAGCTCATGGTGCTTGAATGCATGGCCGATGGTGCCAGCTTCATCACCGAGAACGTGTTTGAGAACCGTTTCATGCTGGCTGCAGAGCTTGTGCGCATGGGTGCTTCCATCCGTGTTGAGGAGCGCCATGCCCTGGTCAAGGGTCCGACGAACTTCACAGGAGCACAGGTTGCATCCCCCGATCTGCGCGGTGGCGCCGCCCTTGTGCTCGCTGGCCTTGTGGCTGAAGGCACGACGTATGTGTCTGAGACGCGCCATATCAAGCGCGGCTATGAGGACTTTACTGGCAAGCTCAGCTCGCTGGGCGCAGACGTCTGCCACATCGAAATGGAAAACCCAGACGAGTTCTAGTCTGTTCAGGCAGAACGCGTTTCTTTCATACATACAACTTCATAGAGAACAAAAAGGGCGCAGAATCTTTCATATGATCCTGCGCCCTAGATTTGTATGCGTGTTGGTTAGTCTTGTGCGAACAGCTCTCCCAGCTCGCAGAGGAAGTCGACCATGGCCTCAACCTGGCTCACCACGGCGAATTCTCGCACGCTGTGGTAGTTGAAGCCGCCTGTGGAAATGTTCGGGCAGGGGAGGTTGCGGAACGACAGTGCTGCGCCGTCGGTGCCGCCTCGGATGGGACGCGTGAAGGCTTTGACCCCAATACGCTCGAAGGCCTTGTAGGCGTTGTCGATAAGCGCAGGGTAAGGGGCAACCTTCTCGGCCATGTTGCGGTACTGGTCGCGAATCTCAACAAAGACACGCGGCTCGTTCCAGCGCTTGTTGATGAAGTCTGCCACCTCAAGCAGCATGGCCTTCTTCATCTCAAAAGCCTGCAAGTCGTGGTCGCGCACGATGTAGTGAGCGAAAGCCTCGCTGCAGTCTCCGCGGATATCGCAGAGATGGAAAAAGCCCTCGTAACCATCGGTGTGCTCGGGGCGGGCGTTCTCAGGAAGCATGCGGTCGAAATCCTCGAACACGCGCAGAGCGTTCACCATGACGTTCTTGGCGCTGCCGGGATGGATTTCATGGCCCTTGACGCGCACGGTGACGCTTGCGGCGTTAAAGCACTCGTATTCCACTCCGCCGAGCACATCTCCGTCGATGGTGAAGCCGTAAGCTGCGCCGAAGCTCTTCACATCGAGCAGGCTGCAGCCGTGGCCGATCTCCTCGTCGGGCGCAAAGCACACAGCAATGCGGGGATGGCGCAGGGAGGCGTCGTTCACGGCTCGTGTCAGGTAGCTCATGATTTCAGCCACGCCGGCCTTGTCGTCGGCACCAAGCAGGGTAGAGCCGTCGGTGCACACGATGTCCTGGCCAACAAGCTTTGAAAGACCAGGCGTATTTTCCTCGGTGAGGCTGATTTTCTCACCCTTATGCTCGCCAAGCACGAGCTCGCCGCCCTCATAGGTGCGTACGCGGGGCTTGACGTTGCGTGCAGGCGCATCGGGGCTCGTGTCGATATGCGCAATCAGAGCCAGACAAGGCAGATGCTCGCACCCGGCGCTGGCGGGCAAGTGTGCTGTCACATAGGCGTTGTCGTCCATATGGGCATCGGCAAGGCCGAGGTCGAGCAACTCGCGCTCAAGCAGGCGGGCCAGGTCAAACTCGTCGGGGTTGGAGGGAACCTCAGCCTCGTTTGCCGGATCGGACTGAGTGGAGATGCTGCAATACCGAATAAGCCTATCAATCACATCGCTCATACACTGCTCCTTTTAAAAGAAACCGGGCGCGAAACATGTCGCGCCCGGCATGGGAACCTAGCGAATCATACTACGGTGCGGGCGCGCTGACCGTGTTTCGAGCCTAGCGCTTCTCAAGCCACCCAAGCACGCTGCCCTCAACACCGGCTTTGGAAGCCTCGACCACGGTGTCGAACCTGCGGGGAAGGGTCTCCAAGGCCTCGAGGCCAGCGGGAACGCGGGTGCCCGTGGCTTCGGCAATGGCACGGTTGAGGACGATGCCGGAAAGTGACGCAACCTCGGCAGGAAGCTCATCGTGTGCGCTAAAGCCGTTGAGGCCGCGCCACACGTTGGGGCCGAACTTTGCCCAGTGGGCGGTGGAGGCAACGAGCATGGGGCGCTCGCTGCGATGTTCCTTGGCCACCTTCAGGGCGACGGCGGTGTGGGGGTCGAGCAGGTAGTGCTTCTCGGCAAAGACCTCGCCGATCTCGCGCAGGCAGGCGTCATTATCGACGCAGCCGGCGGCGTAAAGCTCCTGCATGCGGGCACGCGTGTCGGCGTCGACCTCGAAGCGCTTGTCGCGGGAGAGGTCGGCCATCCAGCCACGGACACGCTCGGCGTCGCGGCCGCACAGCTCGAAGAGCTGGCGTTCCAGGTTGGACGACACGAGGATGTCCATGCTGGGGGAGGGGGTAAGCGAGAGCTTGCGCGAACGGATGTCGTAGACGCCCGTCGTGATGAAGTCGGTGAGGACGTTGTTCTCGTTGCTTGCGCACACGAGGCGTGCAATGGGGGTGCCGATGCGCTTGGCGTAATACGCAGCCAGGATGTTGCCGAAGTTGCCGGTGGGCACGCAGACGTCGATCTCTTCGCCGGCGCGTACAGAGCCTGCTGCGACCATGTCGGCGTAGGCGCTCATGTAGTACACGATCTGAGGCATGAGGCGGCCCCAGTTGATGGAGTTCGCGCTGGAGAGGGCCAGGTTGTGCTCGGCCATGAGCTTGTCGCAGAACACCGTGTCGCCAAAGGCCTGCTTGACGGAGGTCTGGCAGTCGTCGAAGTCGCCCCGGGCCGCAAAGACGTTGACGTTGTCGCCCTGCTGGGTGGTCATCTGGCGCAGCTGGATGTCGGAGACACCGCCGTCGGGATAGAAGACGCAGATGCCCACGTGCTTGCGTCCCGCAAAGCCTTCAAGGGCCGCCTTGCCGGTATCGCCGGAAGTAGCCACGAGGATGAGGTGGTCGTGGTCGAGCCTGCCCTTCTCGCGCAGCTTGCCCGTTGCATGCTCGAAGAAGCGGGGCAGGCACTGCAGGGCCATGTCCTTGAAGGCCGAGGTGGGTCCATGGAACAGCTCGAGCACGTGGATGCCGTCGCCCAGATCAACCACGGGGGCGATGCGCTCGTCGTCAAACTGGGGGCCGTAGGCACCGGCCATGAGGGAGTCGATCGCGTCGTCGGCGACGTCGACCTCAAATGCGCGGTACACGCGCGCGGCGCGCTGGGCGTAAGGAAGCGCGGCGAGTGCGCAAATCTCTTCGACGCTCATCGAGGGAATCTGCTGGGGCACGAAAAGGCCGCCACCGGGGGCAATGCCTTCGACGATGGCCTCGCAAAATGAAAGCGCGTCGCTCACGTTTCCACGGGTGTCGATATAGCGGTTCATGGTTGGCCTTTCGTGGTCGATTGGCATGTCAGACGGAAGTCTAGCCTGTATATCGTAACGTGTGTGGATAGCCTGGGATGGCTCGGGCGGCAAACGGTATAGAATGTATGCCGACTCGTGAATAAAACGCCATGCATATGAAGAAGCGACGGCGGTATAATTTCCAATTCATTGCTCGGTGTCCAGCTGATGCAGGGGGATGCGAATGGTCGAGAAACTGACAGGGAAGATGGACGTCTTTGTCGCGATTGGTTTTGGCTTCTTTTTGGCTTGGAGGCAAAACCTCATCAACTTCCTGTACCCCATGTCGGCGGGCCTGGTGTTCTCGCCCCTTGTGTGCATGTCGTTTGCATGTTGCCTTGTGCTGGTTCTGGCACTTGTCGCGTTTCGAAGCAACCAGGCGACATTCTCCTCGCGCTTCCTTGTGTCGATGCCGGCGGTGCTCATCGTCGCCGCGACGCTGTGCGCCTATCTGGTGGCCAAGGGCTTCGGCGGCGCGGTGCTTGCCTATGCGGCGGCCCTCGTCATTGGTGTGGCCTCAGCGCTCGGCCTCTTTTCGTGGGTCGAGATGCTCGCGGTGGTCGACGTTGGCACGCGTATCGTGACCGCGGTGTTCGCCCTGCTCATCAAGGCGCTCTTGGGGCTCGTTTGTACGGCTGTCGGTGGCTTTATCGGCCCTTTGCCCATCACAATCCTGGCGCTTGTGGTGCTCGTCGTGCTTGTGGTGCACGAGGCGCGCAATGCCCATCGCGAGATAAAGCCCCTCATCATGCGCCCCACAAGTTCGAGTCATTTCAAGCTGTTGCTCGGCGCACTTGTGGTCTATGCCTTTATCTTCGGCGTCACGGCGGGCAACACGGCCGTCGTCGCCCAGATTCCGGTGATGCTCGACTTCAACACGGGAGTCGACGAGTGCTCGCTTGCTATCTCCACCATTTTGCTTGCGGTTCTTTTGCCCTGCAAGTCGGGCGTGCGCCTCTCTACCGTTGGCCGCGTGCTCACGCCGATGCTTGCCACCCTGTTTTTGCTGCACATTCTTTTGGGCGGCAGTGTCGGGGGCCTCTTGCCCAAGCTCACTGAGGCGTTCTGGGACATCGTGCAGGTGTTTGTGCTGCTCGTCCTCATCGATGTGGCCCAGAGCGGTGTGGCGAGCCTGTCGTTCGTGTTTCCTGTCGGCTGGGGCGTGGTGAGCTTCGGCTATGCCTGCGGTACGCTGGCCGGTCAGGCGACGGGCCTGTCGTTTGGCGATGATTTTGCCGCGGTGCAGGCCATTACGGCGACGATGACGATTCTGGCCGTTGTGGCATCGAGCGTGCTTGCGGCTGCACAGTATCCCTCGCCGGCGAACGGCACTGTCCAACCTTTTGTTCCTGTCGAGCTGCAGGATGGGGGCTTCGAAGGATCGTCCCAGCATGGCGACACGGCTCCCGACATCCTTGCAACGTATGCCACGGCCGGTGCTGCCGGGCAGGCAGGCACGATTCAGGCAACACCCGCCGGGGCGCCGACGGTCGCTCCCGTCGACCCCATCGCCCAGGCGTGCGCGGTGATTGCGAAGAAGTACGCCTTATCGGAGCGCGAGGGCGAGGTGCTCGACCTGCTTGCCCGTGGCAACACGCGCATGTCCATCGCCGAGAAGCTCATCATCTCGGAGAACACCGTACGCGTGCATGTGAAGAACATCTACGCCAAGCTGCACATTCACTCCAAGCAGCAGCTCATCGACATGGTGGACAGGCGCACATAGTCAGCCAGGGTGTCTGTGCCGACATTTGGTCACCAACAACAAGGAGCCGCATCCCCCAATCCTGGGGTGCGGCTCCTTCGTATACGTCTTTGTTCTCTGTGTTCATGCAAGAGGTTGGGGGTGCCTGGCCGACTGCATGGTCCGCGCTCGGACCTGATGACGCACAGATCTTGTGTCTTTTGCCACACATGAGGGCCTTGTGTGGCTCGTTGACCCTTAGGCCTCGAGTGCCTTTTTCAGCGCCTCATCGGCCTGGCAGGCGATGTCGGGCAGGATGCCAGTGCCCCGGATGCCCCTGCCCTGGGCGGCCTCGACGGTTTTGGTCATGGGGTAAGTGAAGACGAAGCGGTCGCCGAAGGCGAGCGTCACGGGGTTGGAGTAGTCGAGTGTGCCACGTGTGGCTTGGCCCACCTGCTTTGCGCGCGTGGACTTCTTGGCAACGCTTGCAAGCCACTCAGCTGCGTCGGCGGTGCGCCCGCTTGTGAGCAGGAACACGCACTGGTCGGCCGGGGCGGCGGCGATGTCGAGCTGCGCGGGGGCAAGCGACTCTTCTACGAAGCCTTTGCCCATGCTGTCCTGTGCGGCCTGGAGACCCTGGTCGAGCCAGGCGGTGGTGTCGCCGGCGCCCTGAGCTTCAAGCAGGGTCTTGAGTTGGGTGAATTGCGCAATACGGGCTTTGCATGCACCTGTGGAGTAATTGGTGAGCACCTGCTGGGTGCCGATGAGTGTCTCCAGCGTCGTCGGCTCGTCGAACAGCCAGTCGAGCAGGGGGTAGGCCGCTTGCTCGACACCGCCTGTGCAATCGCGTATGTCGATGACGAGCTTTTTTGCTGCACGTACCTGGTCGGCATGCTCGGCCAGCAGGTCTGCCGCCTCGGTGGAGTCGAGGTTGCCCACGGTGAGGACGGCTGCAACGCCTTGCACCTCGAACGTGCAGGGGGCAGATTCGAGTGCAGCGCTGGCGTCGGCACCCAGGCGCATGAGGCGCAGGTTGGGGTCGTCCAAGTGCGCAAGGCGTTCCTGCATCATGGCCTCGAGCAGGTCGTCGTCGAGAAGGCCCAGTTCGTCGGCCTTCCTGAAGAGCTTGTGCCATGCCTTGCCGGCGTGGTCGTCGCATTCGGGCATGCCGGCGTAGTCGTGGTCGAGGGCGATGAGAATCTGCGATGCGATGGTGCGGGGCTCGGGCGTCATGGTGCAAGCCTTTCACTGGGGAGATGCACGTTTTTCTGCCTGCTATCCTACCCAAACGCCCCGTCTGTGGGTGCGCGCATGCCAAGCTCGCACCGCTTTATCACGTGTGGGACGGCCTTGGCCGGCCGCTGAGACCCATCCCAACAGGCTGCACGAGCATGTGCCATGGGTGTGCAGAAATCGCTGGTGACCTTGAGTGCCGAGCTGACCCCCTGCCCTGGACTGCTGAAATCCCCGGCGCCTCTACGCTTTGAGCCCGGCCTCATTTTTTGAAGTTGCCCGCAGCTCTATGCTTCGAGCTTGAGCGCCGCTTCAAGAATCGTGTCGCGCGTGCACTCCTCGGGCGTGAAGGGCACATGCACGTCGAGCGGCAGCCCCGTGCGCTCATATCCCTGCCCGTCGTGGTTTGCCTTCGTGCGGCTGATGGGGTAGGTGAACGTGCAGTCGATGCCTTCAAGCTCGCTGGTGAGATAGTTGGCGTAGTCGATCCAGCCCTTGGTGGCACGGCCCACCAGACGCACACGGTTCATTCCCATGACGGCCTGCGCCAGACGTTCTGCCCCCTCGCCCGTGCCAGAGTCGAGCAGGATGCATGCAAGACGCGGCGCGTTTGCATCAGGTACCACGCGCTCGTCGGCGAAGGGAGAGGGGAGAACCTCGGGCAGCTCGGCCATGCGCAGGCGCTCGGCCATGACGTGGGTGGTGCGTTTGCGCTCGAGCACCTCGTCGGCCTTTGCCCGAATGTCGGCGCACAGCCCGTCGGCCATGCTGAGGCCGGCCTCGTCGAGTGCGGGGCGGACGCGGTCGATGTCGGCGATGAGCGCGGCGGCGTTGTTCTTGGAGTAGACGGTGAAGAGCTCAACGTCGTCCACGACCTGCTTCGCATCGACCTCGGTGTCCACGAGCAGGGGAAGAAGTGCCAGGTAGGAGGCAGGGTCCGCTGCACCGGCGCAGTGGCGCAGGTCGAGCACGAGCTTGCCTGTCATACCTTGCTTGGCGAGAGAAGCCGCAGCCTCAGACGCAACCTGGGCGACCTTGTCGGCCTGGGAGAGGTCGTCGATTCGCATGACGACGGCACCGTCCTGCACGTGGGTCGTGAACTCGGGATCGGGTGTCTCCACGGGGTAGCGACGCAGGTCGAGGCGCATGACGTGGCCGTCGCCGGGGAAGACGTCGATGTCGTCGAACATGCGCATGGCCAGGTCCCAGTCCTCGCGGTCCGAGCCGCGGCCCCAAAAAACGTCAGCCCCCAGGTCTTTGAGCAGAAAGTCAATCCTGTTCATGCCTGCGGCGACGATGCGCATGCCCGGTGCCAGGCGCGTCTCCTGCCGCGCTTCGGTCACATAGAGGAAGTTCTCATGGCGCTTGACGCGAAAGCCCAGGTCATACTCCGCATAGCTTGGGTCATGGCAGGTGACTTTGCAGGTTTTGGCGCCTGCGGTGGAGAGGTACTGGCGCGCAGCAAGCAGGAACTGGTCCACGTCGGCGTGAGCGTTGCGCGACGCCTTGGCCAGCGAGTTGCCGCAGGCCTCGGCGTTGCCGATGGAGCGCCTACCGGGTGCGGCGTCCATGTGCAGCGTCTCGCAGATGGCGTTGTAGCCAGACAGGTAAAGGAAACCTCGCATTGTCAGTCCTTCCACGACGACTCGTTGAGCCTTGCAGGGCATCTTCTTGGTCTAAATTCGGGCATGTTTGCGTCTTAATGTCGGCAAGGCGACTACCCGCAGCGAGTGCGATGACGTTACCGCAGGTAGATGAGGTGAGACCTTGAGCCGTGCATCTTGCTGTTCCAACAAGGCGCAAACATGCCGGAGTTTGTTGCACTATGGCACCGCTGATAAAGCGGGGGCACCCCGGATGTGATTAGGGCACCCCCGCTTCAGCTGCGCTCATGCTACCTCAGGGGAGGAAGCATGCCTAACGTTTCGAACCTAGAGCCCCAGGTAGGCAGCGGCGCTCTTGCCGGCGACGCGGCCGTTGGTGAGGGCCATGCCGATGGAGTTGCCGGCGGCAGGCGTGGAGTAGCCGGTGCCGTAACGGCCGCCCAGGTCGGCGCCTGCGCAGTACAGGCCGGGGATGGGGTTGCCCGCGGCGTCAAGGCACTGCAGGTTGGTGTCGATCTTGGCGCCGCCGACGACCTCGAGCAGGACCGCGCCGACCTTGGAGGCGTAGAACGGCGGCTCGTCGATGGGGTAAAGCAGCGCGGGGTTCTTGCAGAAGTCCTCGTCGACGCCCTCGGCGCACAGGGCGTTGTAACGCTCGACCGTGGCGGTCAGCTGCTCGGCAGGCACGCCGATCTTCTCAGCGAGCTCCTCGAGGGTGTCAGCCTTCTCGTAGGTGTAGCCCTCGTTGTCGATGAGCGACTGCGTGTAGTAGTCGATGGTGGTCTGGTAGTCGCTCTCGCCCTTGTAGCGGAACATATCCCAGAACATGCCGCCGCCGTAGGGGAAAGAGGCCATGAGGTCCTCGGGCCAGCTGGAGTCGAAGATGGACCAGGCACAGTCATCTGCCGTGTTCTGCATAATCTGCAGCGAGCGGGCCTGGACCCAGGTGCCCTCGTTGAAGAAGCGCTCGCCCTTCTCGTTGACATAGAGGAAGGGGCCCTCGAGCTGGTTCGAACCGGGGTCAGCCCAGCGCTGGGGGTGCAGCATGGGCGGGAAGGGAGCGGACTGCATGGTGCCGCCGGCCCACAGGATCATCTTGTGGCCATCGCCGGTGTTGGCTCCGACGGGCGTGTACACGCTCGGCACAGTGAGGGCCTCGGGGCAGTAGTAGCTGCACATCTCCTCGTCGCCAGCGATGTCACCCGTGGCGATGACGACGCCCTTGGAAGCAACGATCTTCTTATAACCGTCGGCGTCGGACACGACGGCGCCCGTCACCGCGCCGGCCTCGTCCTGCAGCAGGTATTCGGCCTTGGTGTTGAAGCGGAACTCGGCGCCGTTCTCGATGGCCTCGAGGTGGCACACATCAGCCGCGACGAAGGAGCCGCCGGGGATGGTGAGGTCGCTCTCGTCGGTGCCGCCCATGCAGACATAGCCGGGTTCGTCGGGAAGCAGCGGGTTGCGGCTGTAACCGTCCCAGATGCCCATGGAGCAGTGGTGCTTCTCGCCAGCCTCGCACAGCCAGTCAGCAGCCTCGCCGGAGCGAGCCATGTACTGGGCGATGAGGGCCTCGTTGCAGCGGTTGCCGCAGGTCTGCATCCAGCGGAACTCAGCGGAGGGGATGTCGGTCACGGTGCCGTCCTCGAAGGAGACGGACAGCTTGGAGTTGATGGTGCCGGCACCGGCGCCGCGCTCGGAAACCTGGTCCATCTTCTCGACGACGATGACCTTCGCGCCGTTCTCAGCGGCGGCACGGGCGGCGCAGCAACCGGACAGACCAGCGCCGATGATGAGGACCTCGGTCTCGGCCGTGTCGACGATCTGGTCGTCGGCAACAGGCTCGGGAGCGGTCATGAACGCGGGCTTCTCGGAAGTGAAGCCAAAGACGGTAGCCGAGTCGATAGAAGCGTCGGCGGTCACGACGCCAGCGGCGGCCTGCTTCTCGACCTCGGCATGGGCGGTGCCGGCAACACCGGCGGCTGCAACGCCGGCAACT
>USJP01000018.1 GCA_900555105.1 uncultured Coriobacteriaceae bacterium
TCGCGGCCCGTGCGGCCACCGAGCAGCACGATAACGTCGCCGGGGGCAGGCGTCTCGCGACGCACGTGGTCGGCAGGCGTGGCACCCACGACGGCGCCAATCTCCATGCGCTTGGCGGCATAGCCGGGATGGTAGAGCTCGTCGACCTGGCCGGTGGCCAAACCAATCTGGTTGCCATAACTGGAGTAGCCAGCGGCAGCCGTGGTCACAAGCTTGCGCTGGGGCAGCTTGCCGGGGATGGTCTGGCTCACGGGCACCGTGGGGTCAGCGGCGCCAGTCACGCGCATGGCCTGGTACACGTAGCTGCGACCCGACAAGGGATCGCGGATGGCGCCACCCACGCAGGTAGCTGCGCCGCCGAAGGGCTCAATCTCGGTGGGATGGTTGTGCGTCTCGTTCTTGAAGAGGTAGAGCCAGTCCTCATCCTGCCCGTCGACGTCGACCTTCACCTTGACGGTGCAGGCGTTGATCTCCTCGGACTCGTCGAGGCCCGTGAGGATGCCCTTGCTTTTGAGGTAGCGGGCGCCGATGGTGCCCATGTCCATGAGGCACACGGGCTTGGCGTCGCGGCCCAGCTCGTGGCGCATGTCGAGATAGCGCTCATAGGCGGCCTTTACCTGCGGATCATCAATCTCAACGTCGGTGAGTACCGTGCCGAAGGTGGTGTGGCGGCAGTGGTCCGACCAGTAGGTGTCGATCATCTTGATCTCGGTGATGGTGGGGTTGCGCCCCTCCGTGCGGAAGTACTCCTGGCAGAACTTGATATCGGCCAGGTCCATGGCCAGACCGCGCGCGTCGATGAAAGCGGCGAGGCCAGCCTCGTCGAGGTCGCAGAAGCCCTCGACTGTCTCCACCATGGCAGGCTTGGGGAACTCCACATGCAGGGTAGCCGGCAGGTCGAGCGAAGCCAGGCGAGCCTCAACAGGGTTCACCACGTAATGCTTCACGGCCTCGACGGCCTCGGGGGTCAGCGCGCCGGAGAGGATGTAGACCTTCGCGGAACGCACCTCGGGACGCTCGCCCTGACTGATGAGCTGGATGCACTCGGCGGCGGAGGCAGCACGCTGGTCAAACTGGCCAGGCAGAAACTCCACCGCAAACACCGCATCGCCCTCGGCGGCCTCAAAGTCAGCCGAAGCCACGTCGGACTGGGGCTCGCTGAAGACGGTGGGCACGCAGGCGTCGAACAGCTCCTGCGAGATGCCCTCCACATCGTAGCGGTTGATGAGGCGCAGAGACTCCAGGCCCTCAATGCCCAGAATGGACGTGAGCTCGTTTTTCAGCTGCTGAGCCTCGACGTCGAACCCAGGCTTTTTCTCCACGTAAACGCGCGAAACCATGTGACCCTACCTTCGGATAGACCGGCTGAGTAATGTGTGCGTGCGGGCGTGCTTGCAAACGCCTTTCATGCTCGTAAAAGGCGTAAAAGACAAGTGGGGATGCCCGCCAAAGCGTGACATCCCCTTGATCCTTATTTAGCGCTTCGAGTTGGCGAACTCGCGGGCGACCTGGGCGGCTGCGGCGAGGCGCTCTTCCTCGGGCGTGAGGGGCGCGGCAGGCTCCTTGGCCTTCTTCTTGGGCTCCTCGTCCTTGGCGGTTGCCTGGTCGGCGGCCTCGGAATCATCGGCGGGCTTCACGCCGGCCATTGCCATATCGGAGGCCTCCTTGGCGGCAGCCTTGATCTCGGCGGCCGACTTGCCGGCCTTCTTAGCCTCCTTGCGGGCAGCCTTGGCAGCGGCCTTTGCGCCAGCCTCGACCTGAGCCTCGTACACAATGCGCTCCTGCTGCTTGCGCGTCATGGAAGCGACCTTGTCACGGTGCTTGTTGCGGCACTTGCGCACCACGGTGAAGTCCATGACGAGGGCGGAGATGATGGCCGCGTAGGCAAGGACGAGCGACACGATGTTGACCGCAAGGGGCATCTCGATGCTCACGGTAGCCCAGGAGAGCACGGTGAAGATGACAGCGACCACGAGAAGCGCCCACCAGATGCGACGGAGCTTCTTGTAGCGGGCGTCCTTGCGCGTGAGGATGTCGATGGCGGTGTAGGCGACGTTCTCCGCCTCGCGCTCCTTGGCGCGGGCCGCCTTCTTCTCCTCCTTGGACATGTTCATCTCAGCCATGGCACGCTGCTTGGCGTTCTTCGGCTTGGGCTTGCTCGTCGTGCGCACCGAGGCGCCCGCCTTGGAGGCCGGCTTGGCCGAGGCGGTACGAGGCTTGACGCTTCCCTGAGAGCGACCCTCGCGCTCGACCGTGTAGCGCTCGTTCTGGGGGTTGCGCATGCTCATTAGCGAGATCCCTCGCTCACGAACTCAGTGCCGGTGAGCATGGTGTAGGCCTCGCAGTACTTCTTCGAAGAAACCTCGAGGACGTCGGCGGGAAGCGCAGGGGGCTCGCCGGTAAAATCCCAGTTGGCCTTCAGCCAGTTGCGGACATACTGCTTGTCGAAGCTGTCCTGGACCTCGCCCTCCTTGTAGCCCTCGGCCGGCCAGAAGCGGCTGGAGTCGGGCGTGATGCACTCGTCGATGAGCGTGATCTGGCCGTCGATGATGCCGAACTCGAACTTGGTGTCGGCGATGATGATGCCACGGGTGGCAGCGTACTCAGCGGCGGCAGAGTAAATCTTGATGGACAGGTCGCGCAGCTGGGAGGCAATCTCGGCGCCCTCGCGCTCGACGAGCTGCTCATAGGAAATGTTCTCGTCGTGGTCGCCGATTGCGGCCTTGGTGGAGGGGGTGAAGATGGGTTCGGCAAGCTTGGAGGCCTCGGTGAGACCCTCGGGGAGCTTGATGCCGCAGACGGTGCCGTCCTGGTCGTAGGTCTTCTTGCCGCTGCCGGTGAGGTAGCCGCGCACGATGCACTCCACCATGATCGGCTTGGCCTTCTTCACGAGCATGAAACGGCCAGCCAGATAGTCAGCGTAGGGCTGGAACTGCTCGGGCAGGTCGGCGACGGAGGTGGACAGCATGTGGTTGGGCACCAGGTCGGCGAACTTCTCGAACCAGAACTTGGAGATGCGCGTGAGCACCTCGCCCTTGAAGGGAATCTCGGAGGGAAGGATGTAGTCGAACGCGCTGATGCGGTCGCTCGCGACAATAAGCAGCTTGTCGCCCAGATCGTAGATGTCGCGCACCTTGCCCTGCGAGTCGGGCCTCAGCATTTCAGTCTCAGACATTGCTTCTCCTCTCACCGTGGGCGGCCCTGGCGCCGCCACACGAACCAGTTGCTCAACCGACTGATTATTTAATGCCATGCCAGCGCCTGGGTGACGCAACACGGCTTTCTATAGAAAAACCGCGCCTAGTCTTCCTTGGACTGCTTGATCTTGGGCTGCTTGAGGGGCAGGCGCAAGGTGAACGTCGTGCCCACGCCCTGGGTGGAGTCGACCTCGATCTTACCGTGGTGGCGGTCGACGATCTCCTTCGTGACGGCAAGGCCCACGCCCAGGCCGCCCTTGGCACGGTTGCGGCTCTCCTCGGCGCGCCAGAAACGACCGAACACGCGGGAGATGTCTTCCTTGGCAATGCCGATGCCCGTGTCCTGCACGCTGATGAGCGCATCGTTGCCGTCGCGCCTCACGCGCACCGTCACGGTACCGGGAGCAGGCGTGTAACGCATGGCGTTGGAAATGAAGTTGGTCACTGCCTGGGTGATGGTGTCGCGGTCAAGCTCCACCACAAGCTCGTCGGTGTCGCAGGCATTCTCAAATCGCAGGTCAAGGCCCACTTCGTCGAGCATGGCCTTGTGGGTGGCTGTGATGCCGGCCACAAGCTCGACCGCGTCGGTGGGGACGATGTCCATATGCACCGAGCCGTTCTCCAGGCGCGACAGCGACAGCATGCCATCGACCAGGCGCGACAGACGCGTGATTTCGCTGCGCACGAGCGCCAGATGCTCCTGGTCGCACGCGTAGACGCCGTCCTGCATGGCCTCGACGGTGGCAAGCATGCTCATGAGCGGAGTGCGCAGCTCGTGGGCCATGTCGTTGGTGAGGCGGCGCTCGAGCTCGCGGTCGTTCTCAATCTTCTCGGCCATCTCGTCGAACGTCTCGCCGAGCTGACCCAGGTCGTCCTTGCCCCTGACGCCGCAGCGGGCGGAGAGCTCACCTTCCTTGATGCGGGCAGCCGTGTGGGAAATGGTGCGCACAGGAGTTGTGAGCACGCGGGAAATGACGAATCCCAAGACAAGTGCAAGCAGAACGGAAGCAACGCCGGCAACGCCGATGGCCTTGAACGAGCCGGTGCGGAAGGACTCATCACGCTGGGTAAGCAGGTACTCCGAGCCGTACACCCACACCGACACGGTGCCGACCTTCTCGCCGGAGCGCCCGTGCACATCCACGCTCACCATCTGCGAGGCGGCAGGCGCCAGCGACATATCAGTCGCGTAGGAGTTGGCTGTCTGACCCGAAGCAGCAAGCGTGGAGTCGTACACAGCCGTCTTCTTGGCGTCGCAAATCTGCACACCGATGTCCTCGAGCGACTCGGCGCTAGAGGCAGCGGTCTCTAAATCGGAAGCCGTCCAATATCCCTTGTTGGCATAGGAGCGCTCAAGGGTGGCGGCAGTGGAGTCGGCAAGCTCCTCAAGCGTGGAGCGCGTGTAGTTGTGGACCTCCTCGTTCCACGAGATGCTCAGCACCACCACGAACAGAATCGTCGTAAGGACCGCGACGACGGCGAAACCCGTCGCAACGCGTGCCCTAAAACTCAGCTTGGAATTCTGCGAAGCGCGCGGCTTCTCCCCCGCCATGGCTCTTACCTCGAATCAAGAGTAGGTCTGACAATACAAGGCGCGGCCTCATGCGCAGGCAGGTGGCCGCAACAAAAAACGCCGAACGTCGAGCCATATGGCCAGACGCCCGGCGCAGGGCTGGTGCAAAAGGGTGACTTGCCTACTCGGCGTCGTCCTTCTTGGGGGCCTCGAAACGATAGCCCACGCCATGGACGGTGTAGAGCCACTTGGGGTTGCGCGGGTCATCGCCCAGCTTGGCGCGCAGGTTCTTGACGTGAGAGTCGATGGTGCGCTCGTAACCCTCGAAGTCGTAGCCGAGAACCTTCTCGACGAGCTCCATGCGGGTGTAGACGCGACCGGGGTAACGGGCAAGCGTGGTGAGGAGCTTGAACTCGGAGGCAGTGAGCTCAACCTCGTGCTTGTTGACCGAGACCTTGTGGCCGGAGACGTCGATGACGAGCTCGCCGAAATCGAGAACCTCGAGCTGGGGCTCGGAATCCTGGCGGGCACGACGCAGCAGCGCGCCGACGCGGGCAACGAGCTCGCGGGGCGAGAAGGGCTTAACCAGATAGTCGTCAGCACCGAGCTGCAGGCCGATGATGCGGTCGTCAACCTCGCCCTTGGCGGTCAGCATGATAATCGGCACCTCGGAGGTGTCGCGGATGGCGCGGCAAACACGCTCGCCGGTAAGCTTGGGGAGCATAAGGTCGAGGATGACCAGGTCGAACTGATGCTTCTCAAACTCCTCGACGGCGGACTGGCCGTCGCCCACACCCACGACGGAATACTTCTCCTCGCGCTCGAGGTAAGCCGTCACCGCGTCACGGATGGGCTTCTCATCCTCGACGAGCAGGATCCTGAACTTTTCCTGTGCCATGGGCAGTCTCCTTCGCAAGCGAAATCCAATGCGCACCGGGGCAGCTTGCCATGGATGGACCAGCCGCGCGCGACCACGCAGTCACAAATACATAGTCGTAGTGCAGTATACCCTACGAAAGCGAAAAAATCCTTGCCAATACGCTGGAAGGTATCCCTGAAGTGCCATCTTTTATAGTGGCAAACGTTACAAACTTGTTAACAACTCCCTGCGTGGCAGGGTAATCGCCAAAGTCGGTACAGCCGTTGGCCGCCGTGATGCGCGCGTACGTCATGCGCGCAACGTCGACGACGAAATACGACATGCGGCTCTTCACGACGAGCAACCCGCCGACCTGGCAGATCTGGGCCCCCGGCTCACGCACGACATAGTGATAAGGGCCCTCGCCAGGTCCGATGTAATATCCCATGGAACCGAGAAGACCGCCGTAGCCGTAGTTCGCCTCGACGCTGAAGGCAAACCCCAGACTCGTGTAGGTCGCGAAGAACGGCTTGACCGACGCGGGCATTACGAGCTGGTCGATTTGAGCCCGCTGCCCTGCCATGGACAGGGCTGTTATTCCGTAGTAGACGCCCTCATCGGCCTTCACGCGCGGCGCGATGGTGAGCACACCGTCGGAGATGGAGGGCGCACAGGCAAAGCGGCCCGGTGAGTCCCAGACCTCGGTGCCCTCCGAGGAACCCAGGGTCCACACGTAGGCGTGCGAATGTTCCTTGGAGTGCGACCCAGCCGGATCGGGCATGACCTGCCACACCACCTGGCTACCGGAAGCATCAAAAGAGGGGGCGAGCCATTCGGAGTCGCCTTCGCCCAGTTTAACAAGACCGGCCGAGGTGAGCGTGATAGGCGTCCCTGTGAAACGACAGGCATAGAAGGCCCAGTCGTCGGTGGAGTTGTGCACCTCCACCCATGTCACCAGGTCATCGGTGATGCGAGCCTCGCTCACCGCGTAGCCCTGCCCCGTTATGCCCTCCTCGAGCAAAACAGTGTAATCGCCCGTGTTGAGGTCGAGGCATCCCAGGCGCGTGAACGTGCGTCCGTCGGTGTTGGCCTGCACCACGGCAGCCCAGTTATCGCACGACACATACGGCACGCATCCCGCAGGCAGGGTAAACGAGGCGTCGGGGACGTAATCCACCTCGTCCATGATGTCCATGAAGCTCGCGATGACAGCGACATTGCCGTCATCGTCGGGCTCGCCATAGGGAACACCGTCGGAATTGAGCTGGTTCGACGCGTCGATGGGCTCAACAGGGGCAGGCTCCTGCTCCTGGGGCGCCTCGCCTTCGCCCTGCTCGAGCGTCTCGTCATCTTCCAGCGAAACGTCGGACATCTCAGCTATCCCCTATGGTTGGCGCCGATGCATGAACCGGGAGTGAGACCCGTACCCTGCGAATCGTTGACCAAATCGGCCAGGGAATAGCCGTTGACATAGGCGCTGATGAGCTTGTTGAGGCCCACCCAGAAGGCGTTTGTCTCACAGTCCGCCTGTCGGGGGCACTCCTCATCGCCCGTCAGACACGACACAGGGGCAGTGGAGCCTTCCGTTGCACGCAGGATCTGACCGGCCGTGATGTCGTCAGCCGACTTTGCCAGGACATAACCGCCGCCCTGGCCGCGGCTGCCCTCAAGCAAGCCCGCGGCACACAAGGCACGCGCAAGCTGTTCGAGGTACTTGACGGAGATGCCCTGGCGCTCGCCTATCTCGCGCAAGGCGACGCGACCCTGACCCTGATGGCGGGCGATGTCGATCATCATGCGCATGCCGTAGCGGCCCCTGGTGGAAACAAGCATGGCGAGTGCTTACTCGTTGGCGAGAGCCTGGGCCTCGCGCAGGGCGATGGAAAGCTGGTCAGCGCAAGAGGTGGGGCGGTTGCCGCAGGTATTGCCGGCAATCTTGCCAACGATCTCGTCAACAGGCGCGCCCTTCACGAGCTTGGCGATGGCCTTGAGGTTGCCGTTGCAGCCATTGGTGAACTCAACGGACTCGATGGTCTTGCCGTCGTCGGAAAGAACGACGTGGATGTTGCGGGCGCACACGCCCTTGGGGGTAAAGTCGGTCTCGATCATGGGTGTTCTCCCTCTCATATAGGTAGCGCCCGCCCACAAGGTCGGGACACAGTCTGGGTCATTGTACCTGCAAAGCGGCGCGCATAGACGCATCGCGGCAAACGGACATGAGAAGGGGCGCCCCGCATGTGCGCGAGGCGCCCCCAAAACCCGATGCAGCCCGCCTTAGTAGCGGTTGTCGTAGATACGCGTGGACTTTTTCTCCGAACGGGGAAGGTCGCCGATGCTCACGGCCTTGGGCACGATGGTGACGCCGATGCGGTTCTTGAACGTCTCGACCATCGTGGCCTCGATATCGCGACGCACAAGCGGGTCGGCGGAGTCGCACTCGAAGTAGACGGTCATGATGTCCTTGCCAGCAAGGTGGTCGATCATGACCTGGTACTCGCTACTCACGCCGTCAACAGCGGCACAGACCTCCTCCACCTGGGCGGGGAACATGTTGACGCCCTTGACCTTGAACATGTCGTCGGTACGGCCCACAAGCTGGGAGATGCGGGTGTGCTCGCATCCGCACTGGCACTCGCCGGGGATGATGCTCGACAGGTCGTGCGTGCGGTAGCGAATGAGCGGCGCGCCTTCCTTGACGAGCGTGGTGATCACGAGCTCGCCCACCTCACCGTCGGGCAAGTTCTTGCCCGTCTTGGGGTCGACGACCTCCACGTACACATAGTCGTCCCACACATGGATGCCGCAGTCATAGTCGCAGCTCACGCCCACGCCCGGGCCATAAATCTCGGTGAGACCGTAAATGTCGTAGAGCTTCACGCCCAGCTCGTCGGCGATGCGCTCGCGCATCTTCTTGCCCCAGCGCTCGGAGCCAATAAGACCCTTCGTGAGGGCGAGCTTGTCGCGGATGCCTTCCTGGGCGATGCGCTCGGCGAGAAGCAGGGCGTACGACGAGGTGGCGCACAGCACGGTGGACTGCAGGTCCTCCATCATGCGCAGCTGCTTCTCGGTGTTGCCCGGGCCCATGGGGATGGCCATGGCACCCATGCGCTCGGCACCGAGTTGGAAGCCGATGCCTGCAGTCCACAGGCCATAACCAGGAGTGATGTGGATGCGGTCTTTGTTGGTGCAGCCGATGGCACGGTAGCAGCGGGCGAACATCTCGGTCCAGTCGTCAACGTCCTTCTGGGTGTAAGGAATGATGACGGGGGTGCCGGTCGTGCCCGAAGAGGAGTGAATGCGAACGACTTCTTCGTCGGGAACCGCCTGGATTCCCAGGGGATACGCCTCGCGCAGGTCTGCCTTCTCGGAGAAGGGAAGCTTCTCGAAGTCCTCCTGCGTGCGGATGGTAGACATATCGATGCCCGCGAACTTCTTGGCATAGAACGGACTACGCTCCTGAATGGTCGCAAGCTCTTTGAGGATGGCGTCCAGCTGGAACGGCTTCATCTTCATGCGGGTATCCCCTTTCTATGGTCGGTGTGCGTCTCTTGCGCATGGCATGCACTATAGCGTATCCGGCGGCGCTTGGCACCAAGAAGCACGCGCGGCCGCTTGCGGCCATCGGCAGACGGATGGGCTCACCGCATGATGTGGGAACGTATACTGATGGCAACAAGAATCTTGGCTCAAAGGGGGATACCATGGAGTTCTCGCAGGTGTTGCGGCGTTGCATGGATGAGGCCGGCTGCACGGGCAAAGAGCTGGCACAAGCCTGCGGTATGTCTGCCTCCACAGTAAGCCGCTACCTTGCCGGCACGCGCACGCCCGACGCGGGGTCGCTTCCGGCGCGGGAGATTGCGCTTGCCCTGTGCGAGCTGGCACAGGAGAAGGGCCGCGTGCTCGACGCCGACAAGATATGTGAGGCACTGCTTGCAGGCTCGCGCAGCCAGACCCCGCAGGGGGCGGGCGCCAAGCTCACAGCCCTACTCGATGCCTTCGGTGTGACGCGCGCCAAGCTTGCTGAGGCGCTGGGATACAGCCCCTCCTACATCTCCCGCGTGTGTTCCCAGACCCGCAACGTCTCGAACTTCGACGAGTTCGCCCAGGCAGCGGGCACATTCTTTGCCGAGAGGGCACTTGGCGCAAACGCGCAGGACGCATTGCTTGCCTTGTGCAAAGGGGCGACCGGACCTGACGGGGACGTTGTTTCCGAGATGGACATGCAAGGCGAAAGTGCCTTGAAGGCGCTCGCCACACTCACATCGGCTTGGCTGCAAGCCGAGCAGGACGCACAGCCCCAATCGAGCATCGAGCCGTTCCTGCGCAAGCTCGACACGTTCAACCTCGACACATACCTGGCGGCAATGCAGGCGGCACGCGTACAAGAAGAGGCTGCAGGCAAGGTTGGCGAGGAGGCGCAAAAGAGCGCCGCGACGGAAGCGCTCTACACCTTCTATGCAGGCGTCGACGGCTTTTGCCAGGCCGAGCTGGACTTTCTCGCCACTGCGGCAACCGAGCCCGCAGGCAGTTCCGTCGTCATGTTCTCTGACATGCCGATGCAAGACAAAATGCAGGCCAAGCCCGAGTTTCCTGCTCGATGGATAGCCGCCCTCGCGGTGCTGCTGTGCACAGGACACCCCATCGACAACATACACAACGTGGGACGCGGCCTGCCCGAAATGATGCTCGGACTTGAGGCCTGGCTTCCCCTGTATATGACAGGCATGGTGCGGCCTTACTACCTGCCCTCGCAGCCAACGGGGCCGTTCGCGCACCTCGTGCGCTCGTCGCAGACAGCGGCGCTCGAAGGCCAGGCCATTGCGGGCGCCTACGAACACGTGGGCTGCCAGCTTTTCCGCGACGAGGGGACGGTCGCTCATTTCAGACAGCGCGCAAACGACTTGCTTGCGACCGCCAAGCCCCTCGCAAACGTCTATACCGTGCAGCAAGCGGGCGAGCTGGCCGCTTTCCTGATGCATGAGGCTGCGCAAAGCGGCGAGCGCATGCACGCCATGTCGGCGCCTCCCCTCTATACCATGAGTGAAGAGCTGCTCGAAGAGGCGATTGCCGCCTCAACACTCGACGAGGCGGAAGCACAGCGGGTTCGTATGGCGCGTGCGGCACAGCTTGCACGCGCCGAAAGCGAGCTCGCCCACGGCGAGACCGTCGTCACCATATCGCGTGTAGACGAGAGCAACCTCGGCGCCGCCTCCGCCCACCTGGCACTGGGCGAGGCGTTTTGCGCACACAGCGTTCCCTACGGCGCTCAAACCTACCGCAAGCACATCGAACAGACCGAGGCGTTCGCGGCGGCACACCCTACATGGCACCTCTCATGGGGACCTGACCTGGGCTTTCGCAACATTCAAATCACTGTGCGCCCGGATGCCTGGGTACTCGTGTCCAAGAACACCTCCCCCGCGGTGCACTTTGTCTTGCGCCACAAAAAGATGGTGGAGGCGTTTGAGCGCTTCGAGATGCCCGTCGTGAAATAGGAGGTCGACAATGAAACGGAACAACGAGCGCACGCTTGCCTTCGAGGCCACCGCCTGCATGTCGACCCTGCTCATCGCCGGATGCCTTGCTGGCTGCACGCCGGACAATGCAGGACAGCCGCAGCAAGCAGGAGGCGAGGGGGCGGCAAGCTTGAGCACGCAAGCCAAACAGGACACCAAGGCAGAGCAGGACGCCCAAAGTAAGCAAGACGCCCCAAACGCTCAGACCGTCCAGACTGACCAGGGCATTCAAGCCAGCGGCGACCAAACCGGACAGACCACTCAAGCAGCCAAAGCGGTTGCCCTGGAGCACATCGAGGCTCACGAGACGCTGCAGACCCACACCGTGAAGAGCGCCGACCTTGCCCAGAAGATCTATGAGGCATATCTGAAGGGCGAAGTGGGCGACACCGTAGACATGATTTCGAGCGACTACGACGACACGCTCGTCTTCTCACTTGATGACGGCTCGACGCTCACGGTGGAGTTCAACGCCCACAACCTGCGCGACGGCGACACCTACCGCGCCTTCGACGACAAGGGAGGCCTGTGGAAGCTGCTCGCCGAAATGAGCGACTAGCCTGATTAAGCCATCTAGCCGCGCAGTTCCTTGGCTGCATACTCGGCCATGGTTTCCCAAAACGCACGGGCGAGCGGCGACAGCGCGACTCCGGGGCGACGGATGGCATAGCTGCCGAACTTGTCGGCGTCTTCCATATCGAACGGTACGAGCCGCGTTGTGAGGCACGTGCCATCGGGCGCGGGCGTGCACCCAAACGTCAGTGCCGAGGATTGCACGC
>USJP01000019.1 GCA_900555105.1 uncultured Coriobacteriaceae bacterium
TCTGGGGGTATTGGGAACGGCACGGTGCTATGTCAACGGTGGTCTAACACAGAGAAATTCAAATGAGGGGAAGCAAGAGAGACGTGACCAACAAGCAATCGAGGACACAGGCGAACCAGCGCGGACGAGAGAATCAGGAAACAGGATTTCAAGCCTCAAACGCCGTAGAACAGCCGGCGAGCAACGGAAGTCCGCTCCCCCGAGATGGGTCCCTTGCGCTTCAAATGATTGTAGGCTTCGGTCTGCTTCTCTGCTTCATCACCATGCAAAGCCTGATGGGAAGCAAGCTGCCATCACTGACGATGAGCCTGGGTTATGCGCCGCTCATCATTCAGCGCTGCCTTGAAGCAATTACCTTTTTGGCGGCAGCGCTTCTCTCCTCGCGCGTACAACAACTCGCAAGCCGCACCCTGCTGATGTGGACATGCAGCGCCGCACTGATTGGCGAAGTAGTCATTGAAGGGGTGACAGTCCTAGGCGTGCTCCCCTTCAATGGCGCTGTGCTGAGTCACCTCGCATATTGCCTAGTAGGCAGCATCGCCCCTGGTATTCTATGGATGGCTTGGATTGAGCTGTATGCTCGCCTCGATATACGGCGCGTGACCCTCCTGTTTTTGGGAGCCAACGTACTCCAAGCACTGCTGACGCTCCTTATGAGTCTTCAGGCGCTTTCTGCCATCGTTTTGACGTTCATGGTCGCACTACCGCTTCTAAGCGTCATGCTGCTTGTACGAGCGTCGAGGCGTTTGCGCGGCCTTGACTCACCCAAAGTCGAACCAGGACCTACACCTGTAGATTCTGATGCCGTATCAACCTCCAGCTTCCCACTCGCACCCGTATGCCTTATGGCGACGTTTACGCTCGCAAACGTCTTTGCACGCGACATGTTGCCTGTGGAAGATCGTCCGTGGGCCACCGTGGGCGTCCTTGCCTGCCTCGTCGTGCTCGCAGTCGCCTTTCGCCGCTCAGACATGCGCTTTAACCTGTGGCCCCTCTGTGCCGTTGCGTTTCCCTTAACCCTTGCTGGGCTCTTTGGCCTCTTGCTAACCTCACCTGTATGGGATATTCCTGCGACGTTGCTGACCCACGCCGGGGAGACGCTCTTCGGTGTCTTCATCACCGTTGTGCTTTGCAACGTGGCCTTTCGCTATGGCACGAACGCCTTATACCTGTTTGGCATCACGAAAGCAGTCGGGAGCATTTCAGCCCTGGCAGGCGCCTTGTTCGCGTTTAAGGGTTCGCCTTGGGAGCACGACGCCTTCATCCTACTGATTGCCGGCATGGCGCTCGCCCTCACCGTGTGCTATATCGCCCTCAGTTGGAAAAAGACAGGTGAGATAACCTGGGGCGTCGACGAGGAATCCGCTACGACGAGAGAAACCATTTGTGCAACCAACGGCTCATTTGAGACCAGCATGCAGGCGATCTGCTCAAAGGCAGCATTCGAGTACGGCCTCACGCGTCGTGAAGAGGAGGTGCTCGGCCTCCTCATGCGAGACATGACCGCCCAACAAATCGAAGACACCCTTTGTGTGAGCAACTCAACCGTGAAGTCTCACACCCATGCCGTGTATCAGAAAATCAACGTACACAGCCGCTCCGAACTCATAGAGAAGCTGGAGGCGCCCTCCCGTCCCTAAAAAACGCGACATGTTTGCGTTTTAATCCGGGCGACCCTGATGCCGCTTGTCTGGTCACGTAATCTACCAGGGAAAACGCGTGGTCGAGAAGCTGGTATGCTTCCCGGTGCGATTTAAAACGCAAACATGCAGGGTTTTTCGACCCTTGCGCGGTATAATCAGCCAGGTTTGAGAGGGGGGGTCCGTGGCACAGCAAAAAAAGGACGGCATCGTCCACGTGCGCGTGAACGCCGATGACAAGGAAGCTGCCGAGGCAATATATGCCGATATGGGCACAAGCCTGTCCGAAGCGGTGCGCATGTTCATCCATGAGAGCATCAAGCTCAACACATTGCCGTTTCGCCCCGTCTCGGGCCTGACCAAAGGAAAGATGCGAGCTGCGGGCGCCCTGCACATCTACGCCGACAAAAAGATGCGCGAGACCGAACGCGAGGCTTGGATCAAGTCGCTGAGCAAGAAATATGAAGACGCTAATAGATGAGACCTACATGCTGCGCTACGTGCTGCAGGATGAAAAAGAGATGTTCGAGCTGGCGAGCGCCCTCATAGCCGGGGGTCAAGCCTACACCTACCCCGAGTACATCGCACGCACCGCCATCACGCTGCGCGACGTATACCGCGTGCCGCGCTCGCAGATTGCCTATGTGCTCAACATGCTGCTCGACGACGTGTTTGTCGTCGACGAGGACGTGGTGCGCTGCGCGAACAGGCTTTTCGGCACCACCATCCTCGATTACCTCGACTGTCTGAGCGCCGCCCGCTCCATCGTGCGCGGCGAGAGCATCGCAAGTTTCGAGAAACCCCTGCTGGGCCGCGTGCTCAACCAGCAGATGTAGCCTTTGCCGAGTCGGTACTAAATACCACTGAAAACGTAACACAGGCATGCCCAAAGCCCTACTTCTCAGCCTTCTTGCGATAGACGAACCAGTACACGAGGCCCACGAACACCGCGCCGCCCACGATGTTGCCCAGGGTAGCAGCGGAGATGTTGTACACGATGCCCGAGAGGTTGAGCACGTCAGCAGCCGCGGCAACCGAGGCGCCGAAGCCGTTGTTGTAGGCAACAAGGCCCATGGGCAGGAAGAACATGTTGGCCACGCAGTGCTCGAAACCGCAGGCCACGAATGCCATGACGGGGAAGACGCTCGTAAAGATCTTGTCGATGACGCTCTTGCCCGCAAAGCCCATCCACACAGCCAGGCACACGAGGATGTTGCACATGATGCCGCGGAAGAAGATGGTGCCCCACGACAGGTTGATCTTGGAGGTGGCCACAGCGACCATGGTGTCGCCCACCGCGCCGCCGTTCATGCTCCAAGTGCCGCAGGCGTAGATGATGGCCACAAGCACCAGCGAGCCTACAAGGTTGCCGAGCCACACGATAACCCAGTTCTTGGCAAGACTGCCCCAAGAGAACTTCTTCGACATGGCACCGATGACCATAAGGCTGTTACCGGTAAAAAGCTCGCTGCCGGCAACGATAACGCAAACGAGGCCCAGACCGAACGACAGGCCGCACAGCAGCTGCGCCGCGCCGAACGAAAGCGCGGCGTCGCTCTTGACGACCGTCATAAAAAGCGCGCCCATGCCAATCTGCATGCCAGCCATAAGCGCAAGAACCAGCACACGGCTCAGACTGTTTGTGGCCTTACCAAGGCCCACTGCCTCGGCCTTTGCCTCTTGAGCAGCCGCCGACAGGCAGTTGGGGTCGGGTATGACGATGTCGTGCAAATCGCTCATCTTAAACGCTCCTTACCACGTGCGGGGCCGATCGCACAATCGCCTGCTCTACACAGGCAAATGCGAGAAGTCCGCCCCTTGCTTGAGGAACTCGTAAATCCTCTCGACGCTTCCGAGCACCTCGGGCGTGAGGGGCTCCATGAATTGGCCTGGAGGACCGCAAGCATACCGCAAAGCCCGTCGAAGACTTCACGTACGCCGTCTGCCTCCGGCCCAGCGGCAGGTTCCTTCTTCAAATCCTCGAAAGCAAGCACGAGAACCTCGAGGTTCGTTTGGTCGATCTGGATCTCCCAATGGCGCATGATCGCCTCAAGCTTATAGCGCGCGGCCCCTTCGGGGAAACAAGCCACAAGCTGCGGGAACGCGTAACCCACGGCCTGGCCGGTCAGGATGAAGAAGCGGATCGCGACGAGCATCGGGGTCCCAGATAACGCGCGGCCAACGCAAGCGTGTCTTGCTTCCATGCAGAGAGCAAGGCGGGGACAGGGTCGGAATCATGCCTGGTAGCAAGCCATGCGGTGAGTTGGAGACGGCGCATCATAATGAGCGAGGGAATGACGGCCATATCCGTCTCTTCAAGGGGATGCACGGTGGACGCAGCCCGATACCCCTCGAGCCATGCGACAATGAGATCGGGCACATCCGGGCGCCCCTCTATGAAGCTGAGTGAAGCGGCGAGGTCGAAGAGGTGCCAGCTGTAGGCACAGTCGTCAAAATCGAGAAGCTTGAGAATATCGCCTTCTACGAGGAGATTTGCAAGGCGCATGTCGGCATGGATGAGTCCAAAACGCTCGCGGGGTTTGCCATAAGCGGCCAAAGTTGTGCGAATACGCGTCTCAGCGCGCTCCAGAAGACGCCTTTCCTGGGGGACAAAGTCTGCGAAGTCACGCCAGTTGCCCCAGGGGGCGTTAGGGCCAAGCGCGGTGTCACAGTCCCAGACAGGACGGGCGATGGGCGGTATGAAGGAGGCACGGGGCACAGCGGCAACCCCAAGACCACACATCTGTTCGCCCAGTGTAGTGCCAGGCCTTGGCCCCTGGTTTAGTTCACACAACGCAGCGGTAAACGTCTCAAACTCCTGGTCATGCTCATGCAGCGTAGCGGCAAGCGAACCGAGGCGACGGAAGAGGCGGCACATCGTCTCCCCATCCCCCTCGTCGGGAGTCACTCCATCCATATATGCAAAGGCAACCCCGTGAAATACGCTACCGTCAGGCAACGTCACAGCTTGAACGGCGGAACCATCGAGGGCCGGTATCGGACGAATGATTTCGATGCCTTCAAGTTTTACTTCATTGTTGAGATGGAAGAGCCAATCGATTTCCGCCTGCAATTCCCTCAGGCTTCGATACCCAGGGCGGCATATGCGCAGTGTTGCAACCGGTTTCCCGTTTTGCCTGGTCACACGGTATGTATGATTCTCGGAGTAACACAGCGGTTCAAGCACACAGCCAATAAAACCATAACGTTCAAGTAAAACATTAGCTGCTATGTCGAATGAGGATCCTGCGGATTCAGACCCCGGATTGGGCACGGCATCTTCCCGCATGCCTGGTTCGTCGACCATCTTCCGCCCCTCCAAGCACACACCTAGCGGCCACGCTTGACCAGCCACAGCATCACACAAGCCAGCACCAGGCCCACAAGTGTCAAGCCCGATCCCACGAGGCCCGCGCAGTGCATGCCGGGGCCCTCGACCACAAGACCGCCCACAGCAGTGCCAAACGCGATGCCGACGTTGAACGAGACGGGCTCCAGCGAGCTGGCAAGGGTGAGCGCCTTGGGGCACTTGGAGTTCGCGGTGTGCATGAACATGGAAATGCACGGCACCGACTGCACATACATAAGCAAGCCGATGACAAAGATCAGAAGGAGGCTTTCCGGCATCTTGGGAGTCGCGAAATACAGGCCCAGCAGCACCGCCGCATCAACGATAAAGAGCGGGATGAGCGCCTTGACGCCAAACTTGGAATCGACCCAGCCCGACAGCAGATTCGAGAAGAACGTGACGGCACCATAGGCCATGAGTGCCATGCTCGCCTCAACATTGCCCATGCCAAGGACATCGATGAAATAGGGCGTCACATAGCCGTAAAAGACGTAGATTGCGCCCACAGCGAACATGAAAACGGCCATGCCCACAAGCACGCACGGCTGCTTGAGCAGGACAGCCTGCTCACGGAACGTTGCGGGAACGTCGGTGGCGCCTTCCCGGGGCATCAAGGCAATCATCACCGCGCACACCACGACGCACAGCACCAAAACGATTGCCATGTCAACGTGCCAGTTCCAAGTGTCGGCAATCATCTTGCCCGCCGAGGTCGCAATGACCATGGCAACCGAGAACGCCGCGTAGATGACCGAGATGGCCATGGAGACCTTGCTGGGCCCCAAAAGCTCAGGGATGAACGTCACGCCAACAGCAAGAAGCGCCCCCGACACCGAGCCGATCAGGATACGCGAGATAAGCAGGACCTCAAAGTTGGGGGCGATGAGCGACAGAAGGTTGCCCAGGCAAAAGACGATGCAGTATGCAATGAGCAGATGAAACCGCTTGAAGCGCCCGGTGGTGAGGGCCAACGTGGGCGTTACAAACGCATACGTGACGGCGAAGACGCTGATGAGCATGCCAACCTGAGACAAGCCCACGCCATAATCGGCGGCAATCTGCGGGGTAATGCCGATGATGATGAATTCGGAACATCCCAAGGTGAAGCCCAGGACAACAAGCAGGGCAACGCACACACGCGTGCGGGCAACAGACAGGGATTGTGCGCCAGACACCGAAAACCTCGACTTTCGCGCCCCTCACTCAAGCGACGACATGGGGCAAGGGGGCGACACCCACACCGAAGGGCTCAGCCGCGCACCAACGCGCCGAAGCCTTTTATGACCGAAAGGATTGTATAAAACAAAAGCCGACCGCCGCGCCACTCCATGAGAAGGACGCAGACGGTCGGCCCTATCAGGCAAAGAACTGCGACGACGCGCTAGATTGCCGGGCTGTCCAGACGGACACCGGCGGTAGAGTTAACGTCGCACATAGGCTCGGAACTGACTATGTCAGCCTCCTTAACGTCTGCCGAAAGAGGCTTGGGGCCAGCCTGACGCACTGCCTCAGGCGCATGGGGATAGCGGGCGGCAAAGTTCTTCTGGAACATGTCAGCGAGATGGTCGGCAGCCGCGTCGTACTGCGCACCGTCGGCCCAGGTACTGCGGGCATCGAGAAGCGCGGCGGCCACACCCGGGCAGCTCATGGGCACATCGACGCCGAAACGCTCGTCATGGCTGAAGGGCTGCTCGTCAAGCTCGCCAGACAGAGCCGCGCGCACCATGGCGCGGGTGGCAGAAAGCTTCATGCGGTGGCCCACGCCGTAGCCGCCGCCAGTCCAACCGGTGTTGACCAGATAAACACGGGCATGGTCGCGCTCAATGCGCTCCTTGAGCATCTCGGCGTACTCGAGCGGGTCGAGCGGCATGAAAGGTTCACCGAAGAGAGCGGAGAACGTGGGGACCGGCTCCTTGATGCCCTGCTCGGTACCGGCGACCTTGGAGGTAAAGCCCGTCATGAAGTGGTACATGGCGGCCTCCTGCGACAGGCGCGAGATGGGAGGCAGCACGCCAAAGGCGTCAGCCGTGAGGAAGACGACGACGCTGGGCGTGGTGCCGACGCCCTCGAGCACGGCGTTGTCGATGTGCTCGACAGGGTACGCGACACGCGTGTTCTCCGTGATGCGCGTGTCGGAGTAATCGGGCTCGCAGGTCTTGGCCGAAATGATGACGTTCTCGGTGACCGAACCGAAGCGAATGGCGTGGTAGATGTCAGGCTCGCCCTCTTCGGTGAGGTCGATGCACTTGGCGTAGCAACCGCCCTCGATGTTGAAGACATGCTCATCGGACCAACCGTGCTCGTCGTCACCGATGAGCCTGCGGGTGGGGTCGGCCGAAAGGGTGGTCTTGCCGGTGCCCGACAGGCCGAAGAAGACCGCGGTGCGACCCGTCTGCGGGTCGACGTTGGAGGAGCAGTGCATGGACAGCACGTTGTCCTCGACGGGAAGCAGGTAGTTCATCGTAGAGAAGATGGACTTCTTGATCTCGCCGGAATAACCGGTACCAGCAACGATGATGATGCGGCGCTCGAAGTTGATGGCCACGACCGACTCGGTGGCAGTGCCGTCGGTCTCAGGGTTGCAGCGGTAGTCGGGAGCCGCAAGCACCACGAAGTCGGGCTCGTAGGACTCAAGCTCCTGAGCCGAAGGCCTCACGAGCATCTGACGGGCGAAGAGGGCCTGGTGGGGCTTCTCGCACACCACGGCGAAATTGCGCGAATGGGCGCGGTCGGCGCCGGCCATACCGCGCACGACATAGGTGTCACGCTGAGCGAGATAGGCGCGAACGCCCTCGTAGATGCGGTCGAAGTTCTCAGGCGCCATGGGGGCGTTGACCTTGCCCCATGCGATGCGGTCATGCACATTGGGCGTGTCGACGATGAAGCGGTTCTGCGGGGCGCGACCCGTGTACTCGCCCGTGGTCACCGCAAGCGAGCCGGTGCTCGTAAGGGTTCCCTCGTGGCGCTCGACAGATGCCTCGATGAGGTTGGCGCAAGCCATGTCCACATGCACGAGCGCAGGTTCCGCCCCCTCAAGGCCAAGCTTGGTCATGAAAGCCGCGTCGGCGCAAACGGTCTTGGGTGCGCTTGCCGTACCGGTCGTCTGGGACATCGCAGGTATCGCCTTTCCTTTTGGCAGAACATTCCCTTGGATTTCATACGCTATTGGAGCGCAGTTAAGCGAGAAGATTACCGCATCTTGACTCTCTCGTTACAGAAATGTTTCCAAACCCACGCCATCGGTTTAAAACGAACAGCAAACGTACTCACCGCGAGCGGCGAGCGGCACATCACGCCCCGCATACGGCCTTGACGCACGCTGTGATCGCGCTACTTTATTGAGGCCTTGCGGCGGTCCAGGAGGCCCAACAGCTCTTCCCTGCCCGCGGTGCCGGTCTTTTGATAGATGTGGTTGAGGTGAGCCTTCACCGTGTTGCGTGAGATTCCCAAATTTTGCTCGATATACGCCGCGTTGTGCCCCGTCGACCACGCCCGAAGGACCTCGAGCTCGCGAGGCGTGAGGCCGCATTCCTGCGCAAGGTCGCACACGGCACGCTCAAGCTGGTCTCCCTGCGGAGCCGAGAACATCTCCTCGCTCACCGTGACCTTACCGTTGAAGCCGGCAAAAAGCAGAGCGGCCGCCCCAAGGCAGGCAAGCATGACGATGGAGCCGTGCACGACATCAGCACGCACGACAACCACCGCGAGCTGCCCCAGCACAACGCCCAGAAAGCACGACGTGTGCAAGAAGGCCACGAGACCCAGGGTTGCCAGGCGCTTGCTCTGAGCGACACTCACCATAAGCGCCCACACCAGGCAATATGCAAGCGACACGCCAGCCGCGCCCGCCATGAGCTCAACCGTGCCCATCCCCGGGAAACCCCAGCCAAGCAACGCCGCATCGGCCATAAGGAGCGGCAGAGCGACGTAGAAGAGGCGCATGAAGCGCTGGGGAGTCGTGAGAAGCACCGCCATGCAGCTTGCGCACATCACAAGCCCCACGAGAACGACGAAAAACGCACCACCGGGCCCGGCAAGAATCACCAAATCCGGCGAGGTCAGCGAGCAGCCACAGCTAAAGGCAAGCGTCACGAGAACGCACAGCACATACATCCTGGGCGAATAGTCACGAAGCATGTTGGAGAACAACTGTCGGGTGTTTATCGGCTCGCCCGTTGTGGAAAAGAATCGCGTGCCGGTAGGCGGACGGCGAGTCAACTCCCCCAGGATCGGCAGGGATACAAACAGCGCGGCGCCGAAGGGCTGCGGCAGAAACTCGCAGACAAGGAAGAGGGCGGCACCCATGCCGGATGAGACGGCCATGCCCGTGATGGCGCAACGCGCGCCCTGCGTCGAGAAAAACTCCTGCCATGCCAAAGCTTGCACGCCAGCCGCGGCTCCCGCGAAAAAAGCAGCAGGAACAAAGGCACCGGCCGGCAATATGCCATACGAGGAACAGCTCATGGCCGCCGAGCACAGGCAGCATGCCAAGGCTGCAAGCATGCACGCAGCACGTTTGCGGCAAAGGGGGACGATGCGCAGCGTGCATGCAAGCACGACGGTCGAGGAGACGGCAAGACCGGCGCATGTGGGAAGGGCGGCATCGGTCATCAGCGCCACCAAGGGCCCAGGCGCAGGGCACATGGCCCTACCCAGACAAGCCCCCACGAGCCATGCCTGAATGAAGGCAAACCCCACAAAACGATAGAACGGCCTTGGAAACAAGGCGGGGCGAGGCTTTCCCTCGCATATGGAATTGCCAGCCACAGGGCCCCCTTTTCCTCGATCAGGATAAGGATAGCGCAAATGGTCGCTGGGAACGCCCTTTTGCGCAAAGCGTGAGGCCGCCCTCTTCAGCAAGCACAAAACGGCTGCGACGAAAAGAGCCGGCCTGCGCGCTTCTGCACAGGCCGGCCCAAACAGGTCAATTGTTGGTTGGAGCGAGAGTGCCCTTGTTTAAGCGATGGAACCGTCGGCCAAGCCCTCGGCGAGCAGACGGCCCTCGGTGAGGCAGAAGCCCAGGCTCATGCCCGAAAGCGGCGTTGCATACTGCACACAGAAGCGGTTGCCGGCGTTGTTGCCCGCGGCAAAAAGGCCAGGGATGGGGCGCAGGTCGAAATCGAGGACATGATGCTCGTCGTCGATGTCCAGGCCACAAGTCTGGCACAGGCCGGGGTTCATGGCCGTGGTGGAGCCCACGACGGCGTAGAAGGGAGGCGTGTCGAGCTTGGAGACGGCAAGGATGCGGGGGTCCTTGGCGAAGTCGTCGTCCTGGCCGGCGGCGGCCATCTCCTGATAGCGCTTGAGCTCGGCCAGAGCCGCAGCCTGCTCATCCTCGTTCCAGCAACCAACGATACGCACAAGATCCTCGAGCGTCTCAGCACAGTACACATCGGGCTGGCTGGAGTACGCGACGGCGGTAGTGGGCTCGTCGCCGGGCTTCACGGCCTCCATGCTCTCGACGGTTGCAGGCCAACCCTTGGAGCGGGCATAGTCCACGGCCTCGTGGCAAGGAGGCATGGAGTACACGAGGTCCTGCCAGTTGGCGTCGGCGATGGCCACGACCGAACCCTTGGGCTGACGGGGAACCATGTAAGCCGAACCCTCGGCGCCACCGGCGCACTCATCGCAGAAGCGCTTGCCGAGCTGGTTGAGCATGACGTAGCCAGGACCCCAGGGAGCCTCGGGGCCGGCCTGGCCGGTGTTCATGCCAGCATGCGGGCCGACCTCGATGTGGCCGCCGGCCCAGCCACCCATGGCGATGGCGGCACCGTCGCGCTCGAGGAACATGGGGATTGCAGCCGCAAGCTCGATGTCGCCCAGGCTCTCAGCCAGGTGACGGTACTCGTCGTTGATGTCGCGCATCATGTCAACGTTGCCGGCGAAGTCACCGCCAGTGAGGATGACGCCCTTGGTGGCCGTGAGGCGGCTGTAGGTGCCGTCGGCGCGATTGAGAACGACAACCGAGACAACACGGCCGTCGGCATCCTTCTCAAGGTACTCGGCATGGCTGTTGAACAGCCACTTTGCGCCGTCCTCCTGAGAGTCGGTCTTCATCTTCGTCATGACCTCGTTCCAGCTCCACTCAGAGAGTGCCATGTCGGGGTCGCGGAAGATGACGGTGCCCAGGTAATACTTGTAGCCGGAGGGGTCCATGACGATACGGTCATCGGGCGGGCAGCTCGTGACATGCAGCTCGTGCTCGTCCATCCAATCCTCGCCCATCTCCTCAATGACGTCCTGCAGGAACTGGCCGGAATGGTCGACATAGGCCTTGATGATGCGCTGGACCATCACGTGGCGCACCACGTCCTGGTCCGTGAGCTCGCAGATGCCGATGCCCTCCACGTCTTTGAGCACGCGCACGGCCTGCTTGAGGCCGCTCATCTTGTCCGCCGGCAGGTCGATCTGCGTCACGTCGCCGGTGATGACCATTTTTGAATTAAAGCCCATGCGCCCGACAATGCCCGTCTGCTCGCA
>USJP01000020.1 GCA_900555105.1 uncultured Coriobacteriaceae bacterium
GCTGCGTTCCGCAGGGCCTAGAGTACTCCAGTACACGTCGGCCCTGCGCGCCTTGCGCATCAGAACCCGCTTTTTGAGGAGCTGCGGAACCTCACGCGCCGCGTTCCGCGGAGTCTCATGTACTCCACCAGTACACATCGACTCCGCGCGCCTTGCGCGTGAGAACCTGCGTTTTAGTGGGATGCGGACCTGATGCTCTGCGTTCTCCAGAGGCTCACGTACCCCAGTACGCATCGCCTCTGGACGCCTTGCCGGCGAGAACCTGCTTTTTAGTGGGATGCGGAACCTCGTCCGCTGCGTTCCGCGGGGCTCGTCGCAAAGGGCGCTCCGTGTCGGGAGGCTAGAGTACTCCAGTAGGCCAAAGGCCCGCACCGCGCACGTCGCCTCCCGACGCCTTGCGGACGAGAACCCACTTTTTGAGGAGCTGCGGAACCTGATGCGCTGCGTTCTCCAGAGGCTCACGTACTCCACAGTACGCATCGCCTTTGGACGCCTTACGGACGAGAACCCGCTTTTGAGGAGTTGCGGAACCTTGCGTGCGGCGCTGTGTGCGGGTCCCGGCTGTGGGGTTAGAGGGTAGTTTGAGTGTTTGAGGGGCAGTCTTCGGCCATGGGCTGGGGGCTGCCCCTTTCGCGTGTAGAATCGCGGGTGTAAGAGCGGTTTGCGCGCGAAGGGGGCGGGACGGTGGCACAGGCACTACGACAGGTGCGCGAGTTTTGCCGGGTGACGTTTGCCAGTTGCGAGTTCTGGCTTGTCTGTTGCGCGATGGGCATGGCGGGCCTTACCGTGCAGCTCATGAACCGGTCACTCTTTCCCCTGTTCGACGGCGTGTTTACCTATGCGCGCGATATCTCGATCATGTGCAGTGCGCTCGTCTCCATTGCGCTCGGCCTTATCTCGCTTGCCCGGCCTGCTCTTTTGGGCGGCAGGCGCCTCTTTTTCTCGATGTTGATCATCTGGGCGCTTGGCGTCGTTGGCGTGCTTGTGGGATTGGGCCTGCATGCCCCTGCCCTGCTGGTGCCGGGCGCATGTCTGCTTGTGACAAGCCGCGCATGGACCTCCATCAGTTCGAACCTGGCTGCCGTGTCGCTGCCAGCGCCCCAGGCAGTCGTCGCCATTACGATGGGTGCTGTGTTTGCGCAGATGTTTGACCTGCTTGTGCGCGTCGCTCTTCCTCAACAGGTTTCTGCCGTTTTGCTTGTGGTTCTCATTCCTGTTTGCCTGGTGTGCGCCCATCGCCGCGCTGGCGCCCTTGCTGACGAGATTGCCGCCGGTCCTGCCGCCGCCGAGCTTTCCGTCACGCGCCCTGCCTCGTATGTGCCGCTTACGAGCAGCCTCTATATCTGCATCATTCTCGTACAGGTTGCGTTCGGCTTTGCGCTGCGCTTCGGCGAGGTGGCCGGCGTGCCGTCGTTTGGTAACCTTGGCCTTGGGTTCGCGGTCGTGCTCGTGTTGGTGACGCTCGCGCTGGGCGGACGATTCATCGGCGACGAGATCGTCAACGTGTCGCTTCTTGCCCTCACTGCGGGCTTTTTGCTTGTCATGGTGGGCGGTTCGGGCGGCGTCATGCTGGCGAACGGCCTTCTTACGGTTGGTACCTGTGTGTTCGGCATCGCCCTCAATTTCACGCTTGTCGCCCTCGCTGCCCGCAACCCTCTGGCCGCCCTGTCCATCGTGGGATGGGGCCAGGGCATGTCAGGCCTGGCAACGACGTTGGGCGCCCTTCTGGGCACCACGGCAAACCGCATCGAGGTTGCGGCCGGCCACCAGCAGCTCGCTTTCTTTGTCGCCATCATGCTGCTGGTTCTTGTCGTCTACAGTCTCTTTGGTCTGCGCGGGTTTTCGCTGCGTGCCACGATTGAGGGCGTTGTGCCTCCCGAGCCCGACATCGAGATCCACGTCTCTACCGATGAGGTTTTCGCTGAGCGTTGCGCCCAGGTGGCGGCCGCCTATCAGCTCACGCCCCGCGAGGCCGAGGTGTTCGAGATGCTTGCGCGTGGGCGCAACCGCGAGTACATCGAGGAGCAGCTGAGCGTTTCGCGCAACACGGTCAAAGCCCACGTCAAGCATATCTATGCCAAGCTCGACATTCATTCTCACCAAGAGCTTATCGACTTGGTCGAAGGCAAGGGCGAGTAGGGGAGGCACAGTGCTCTCCTTGGATTGGCAATATTTTCAATATTTTATTGATATCTACGGCGAACACGACTTGAAACATGGCCGTGCTAAAATGAAACCCCGTAACTTAACGGCTGCCGCCGCGTACGGCATGGCGAGAGGAACGGGAACTCACCTATGACAAAACATGTATTCGTGACTGGCGGAGTCGTATCGTCCCTGGGTAAGGGCATTACCGCAGCGTCCTTGGGCCGCCTTCTCAAGAGCCGCGGCTACAAGGTCACGATGCAGAAGATGGACCCCTATCTCAACGTCGACCCCGGCACGATGAGCCCCTTCCAACATGGCGAGGTCTTTGTGACCGACGACGGCCACGAGGGCGACCTCGATTTGGGCCACTACGAGCGCTTCATCGACGAGAGCCTCAACCGTGACTCCAACGTCACGCAGGGTTCGGTGTACCAGACCCTCATCAACCGCGAGCGCCATGGCGACTTCCTCGGCGGCACGGTGCAGGTTATTCCCCATGTCACCAACGAGATCAAGGCACGTATGCACCGCGTGGCCGACAAGGCCGGCGCCGACGTCGTCATCACCGAGATTGGCGGTACCATCGGCGACATCGAGTCGCAGCCTTTCATCGAGGCCATCCGCCAGTTCCGCAAGGATGTGGGATACGAGAACGTCTGCTACATCCACGTGTCGCTGCTTCCCTACATCGCCGCATCGCACGAGGTGAAGACCAAGCCTACCCAGCACTCCGTCAAGGAGCTGCGTGGCCTGGGCGTCTCTCCTGACATTATTGTTCTGCGCGCCGACCACGAGGTGGACGATAAGATCTGCCACAAGATCGCGTCGTTCTGCGACGTCGACCCTGATGAGGTCTTTGTAAACGGCGACTGCCCCTCCATCTACGATGTGCCCAAGATGCTTGCCGACCAGGGCTTTGACCTCAAGGTCTGCGAGCGCCTGGGCTTGGACCCCCGTACGTCCGACATGGCCGAGTTCGATGCCAAGGCGGCCGCCGAGGCAACCCGCGACACGCTCGGCGAGGTCAAGATTAAGCTTGTGGGTAAGTACACCCAGCTTCCCGACGCATACCTGTCGGTGATCGAGGCCCTGCATCACGCTGGCGTCGCCAACGGCCGCGCCGTTGACATCGAGCTCATCGACGGCGAGACACTTTGCGACGCCAATGCCGACGAAGTTCTGGGCAGCGCCGACGGCATCCTTGTTCCTGGCGGTTTTGGCTCGCGCGCATTCGAGGGCAAGATTTGCGCCGCCCGGTATGCTCGCACGCACAAGATTCCTTACCTTGGCATCTGCCTGGGCCTTCAGGTTGCCGTAACCGAGTTTGCCCGCGACGTGCTTGGCTGGGCTGATGCCAACTCTGCCGAGTTCAGCGAGACGACTCAGCATCCCGTCATTGCCCTCATGCCCGACCAGGCCGGCATCGTCGATATGGGCGGCACCATGCGCCTGGGCGCCTATCCCTGCGACGTTGTTGCTGGTACGCTGGGTGCCGAGGCCTATGGCCAGGAGCATATCTCCGAGCGTCACCGCCATCGTTTCGAGGTGAACAACGAGTTCCGCCCCCAGCTTGTGGAGGCGGGCCTGGTTGTGTCGGGCACCTCGCCCGACGGCCGCCTCGTCGAGATGATCGAGCTTCCTCGCGATGTCCATCCCTGGTTTGTCGCGGGCCAGTTCCACCCCGAGTTTTGCAGCCGCCCCACCAAGCCGCACCCCTTGTTCCGCGACTTCATCAAGGCTTCCTGCGCTCGGGCCGACGAGCGGTAAGCTGTGACGGCACCGAAGACTGACAGAGCAAATCAGGCCAGGTCCGCCCTTGAGGCGGGCTTGGCCGACTATATCGATTACCTGCGCGTTGAGAAGGGCTCTTCCAAGAACACGGTGGATGCCTACAGGCGTGACCTGACCGCCTGGGTCGCATGGCTGGCAGACGAGCACAATGTCAACGCTCCCGACCAGGTGGAACGCGGTCTTGTGGAAGCGTACCAGGCCCACCTACACGACGAGGGCAAGGCCGCTACGAGCATCCAGAGGGCTGTCTCGGCCATCAAGGGCCTGCATAAGTTCCTCTATGTCGACGGGCTTGCGGAAAAGCTCCCTACTTCTGAGGTGAAAGCCCCCCGCAAGCCCCAGCGCCTGCCTGAGACCATCTCGGTGGAGAAGGCTTTCGAGTTGCTTGACCAGCCGTTTCCTGAAACGCCCATCGGCATGCGCGACAAGACGATGCTCGAGGTGCTCTACGGCTGCGGCCTGCGTGTGAGCGAGCTTGCAGGTCTCGACCTTTCCGCCTGCTATCTCGACGCCGGATTCCTGCGTATCTTTGGCAAGGGCAGCAAGGAGAGGCTTGTGCCCATCGTGGGCAGCGCGCTTGTTGCGCTGCGGACGTATCTCGATGAGGGCCGACCTTTCTTGCATCTGACGTCGTCGGCGGCATCTCAAGACCCCCGCGCGGTCTTCCTCAACGCTCGCGGTGGGCGCATCAGCCGACAGAGCATCTTCAATGTGGTGGAGCGTTGCGGAGCCGCCGTGGGCATCGCGGGCCTGCATCCCCACGTGCTCCGCCACGCCTTTGCAAGCCACATGCTTGCCGGTGGCGCTGACCTGCGCGTTCTCCAAGAGATCCTCGGCCATGCCGACATATCCACGACGCAGATTTACACGCATGTGGATAGGGAGCATATACGCGAGGAATACTTTACGGCCCACCCCCGCGCCCACCTGTAAGTGATGCAGAACCTCACGCGCTGCGTTCCGCGATACCTAGAGTACTCCAGTACACGTCGGCATCGCGCGCCTTGCGCGTGAGAACCTGCTTTTTGTGGGCGGAACCTGATGCGCCGCGTTCCACAGGGCCTCACGCGCGGTGCGCACCTTTGGTGTACATCCAGTACGCATCGCACCTGTGCGCCTTGCGCATCAGAACCCGCCTTTTGGAGTGATGCGGAACCTCGTGCGCGGGGTTTGCTGTGTGTGGGGTGGGATAAAGTGGGGGAAAAGAGCTATGAAGTTGCATGGAGTGGGATAAAAGCACTCCGCTATGGTGTATCCTGACAGTCAAGTTGGACGATTCGGCTCAAAATCAGGCTGAGAGGAGGCGCACATGGATATTGAGGCACAAGATACGTGCTTTACCGGCGTTGCCGAGCACACGCTCGACGCAAAGGGTCGTGTCTCGCTCCCTGCCAAGGCGCGCCGCTATTTGCCTGAGATTGTGAAGTGCGTTCTGTCTCTGGACAAAAAGGCGGTCTACGTCTTTGCGCCCGAGGCCTACGACGCATGGGTCAAGTCGTTCTTCAGCGAGGGCTTCAACCCGCGCTCCACGCGCGACGTGCAGCTTCGCACGCGCCTGCTCGCATTTACCGAAGAGACCGCCATCGACTCGGCCGGTCGCATCGGCATCCCAGGCAGGTTGCGCCAAATCGTGGGCCTCGACAAGGACGTCGCCATTGTGGGCGGCGGGGACCATCTCGAGGTTTGCGACGGAGCTGCCTATCGGCGTGCGGAGGAAGACCTGCTCGCCCTGGATTTTTTGGAGGAGTAGCAGGTGACTACACAGGAACTCGCTGGGGCCGAAGCCCTTCAGGTTGAATTTCATCACATCCCCGTCATGCTCGACGAGGTTCTCGAGACGCTGCGCCCCGCCGATGGCGACGTCGTGTGCGACTGCACGCTCGGCGGTGCCGGCCATTCCCTTGAGATGGGCAAGCTGTGCGGCCCCACGGGCATGCTCATCGGCGTCGACCAGGACGACCTCGCCCTCGCAAATGCTGGTGCGCGCATTCGCGAGCAGCTGCCCGAGCTGAGGTCTTTGCAGCTCAAGGGCAACTTCTCCGAGCTTGATCGTCTGCTGCAGCAGGGCGAGGTCCCCGGTGTCGATTGCTTCCTGTTCGACCTGGGTGTGAGCTCGCCCCAGCTCGACATTCCCGAGCGCGGCTTCTCCTATCACGAGGACGCCCCGCTTGATATGCGCATGGACACGGCCAACAACACACTGACCGCCTATGAAGTCGTGAACCATTACACCGAGGCCGATCTGGCTCGCATCCTTCGCGTCTACGGCGAAGAAAAGTGGGCTTCCCGCATTGCATCCCGTATCGTCGCCCGCAGGGCGAGTGCCCCGATCGAGACGACGCTGCAGCTGGTCGACGTCATCAAAGAGGGTATCCCGGCGGCCGAGCGTCGAAGCGGCGGCCATCATCCGGCGCGCAAGACGTTCCAGGCCATCCGTATCGAGGTCAACCACGAGATGGATGCGCTCAAGTCCGGCTTGGACGCGGCTGTGCGTTGGCTCAACCCGGGTGGCCGCATCTGCGTTATCAGCTACCACTCGCTTGAGGACCGCATCGTGAAGGAGACGTTCAAGTCCTTCACGGAGAGGTGTACGTGTCCGCCCGGCCTTCCGGTGTGCGTGTGCGGCTGCAAATCTGTACTGAAACTCCAAGAACGCAAGCCTCGCGTTCCCAGTGAAGAAGAGATTGTACGTAATCCGCGCTCTCGCTCCGCTAAGGTCCGATCTGCGGTGAAATTGGTCTAGAATCACTACCCCTGTGCCGCGCACGACGGCACGCGATGACATGAGGAGGTGACAGGGTTGGCACGATACGACGACAACACAGCTTACGATATGCATGCCTATGCTATGCCTGAGCAGACCGCGCCACAGCACGAGCGCGTGCGCCGCGATTGGAACGTCGTGGAGGGTGGAAACTCCCCGCATGCCACAACGCCGCTGTCGCCTGTTGTTATCACTGTTGCTAAGTGTGTCGGTGCTCTTCTTGCTACCGTGCTGCTTACGGGCCTTGTCAAGGTTTTTCTTGTTGCAGCGACGTTTGGCTACCTTTCCCAGAACACCGACCTCGACACTCAGCTTGAGGCAGCGCGCTACAGCGCCTCCGAACTTGAGGTGCAGAACTCGATCTACAGCGACAAGGATCGCGTCTGGTCGATTGCGACGCAGGTCTACGGCATGACCTATCCTGAGCAGAGTGCCGAGGTGGACCTATCCGGCGTCCCGGCTGATATGGCCGCAGAAACCGAGTAGTCATGTCCGCGCGCGATGAAGAATCGCGGGTGCGCAGCTCCTCCGGGCGCGACTCGTCCAAGACCGCTCCCGGTACCAGCAGGCCAGGCGCCCCTGAGCGCAACGATGCCCCCAACACCGTTTCAGCCGATGAGCGGCCCAGTGCCAGGCGCGCGCAAGACAGCGTACCCGGCAAGCTCGCCCAGCATGCTTTGGCGTGGTTCTACGAGACGCCCTATTCCCGCGAAGCGGTGGTGGGCGGTGTCCTCGGTCTGGCCTTTTTTGTTGTAACCGCCAAGCTCTTTTATCTTCAGGCGATAGAGACGGGCGAGATTTCGACGGACGCTTCAGAGGAGCGTACGGCAAACCTCACGCTGCCCCATAAGCGCGGTGCCATTTACGACCGCAACGGCAACGTGCTTGCCCGCTCGGTCGACGCCGTCAACATCGCCATCCACCCCAATGTGGTGCAAAACAACGATGCGATCAACGCCACCGCCAACCTCATTGCCGAGGTGCTCGGTGGCGATGCAAGCACGTATGCCGACATTTGCTCGCGCGACTCGGTGTACGAATATCTCGCCAAAAATGCCGACCCCCTGTTGAAGGCAAACCTCAAATCGGCGCTTGAGACAGCCAACATCGATCGTAAGAAGGCCGGTCTTGTCGCGATTTCGGGCTTTGAGTACGAGGACGTGCAGAAGCGCGTGTACACGCAAGGCGAGGTTGCGGGCAACGTCATCGGCATCATAGGCGGCGATGAGAACAAGGGCATCACGGGCCTCGAACTCCAATATGAAGACGTGCTCTCCGGCACCGATGGCTACCTCGTGCAGGAGCGTTCCCGCGATGGCGATCCCATCGTGGGGGGCGAGGCCGTGCGCATCGACCCCGTCGACGGCGAGAACATCGTCATATCCATCGACCTCGACATCCAGCGTACGGCGCAGGAGCAGATTGCGAAGGCCGTGGCTGAATGGGGTGCACGCTCGGGCGTTGCCATCGTGATGCAGCCCGAGACCGGCGAGGTCCTTGCATGCGTCTCCACGCCCTACCTCGACCTGTCCAACATCAAGGCCGCCGCGACCGAGGCGTTCAACGTCAAATGCGTGAGCGACTCCTATGAGCCCGGCTCCACCTTCAAGCCGATCACGGCTTCCGCTGCCATTGACCTGGGTATCGCCACTCCCACGACAAACTACTATTGCCCCGCCGAGATTCAGGTCGGTGACGACTGGGTCGGCGACTCGGACAAGCGTGATTACGACATCGACCTCACGCTCACCGAGGTACTCGAGCGTTCGAGCAACGTCGGTATGGTTGAGTGCGCCGAGGGTCTCGGCTCCCGGAACTTCTACGACTACACGCAGCGCTTCAAAATCGGCACCCTCACGGGCATCGATTACCCCGGTGAGGTCTCGGGCATCGTGCCCGAGTACAGCGAGTACACCGGCGCTTGGGCGTCCATGGCTTTTGGCCAGGCACTCGCCGTGCCCCCGTTCCAGATGGCCCGTGCCATCAGTGCCATCGCCAACGACGGCGTGCTCGTGCAGCCGCATTTCCTTGTGAGCATCGCCGGGCAGCAGCAGAACTATCCCGAGGTTGGCAGGGCCATTTCGTCCGACACGGCCCGCCAGGTCTCCGAGATGATGTACAGCGTCATCGAGAACGGCTACGGCAACACCGGCAAGGTTGAGGGGTATCGCCTATCGGGTAAGACCGGTACGGCCGAACGCGTTGACGACACGACCGGCTTGTACTTCGCGAACACGAACACGGTGTCATTCATCGGCTTTGGCCCTACCGATGACCCGAAGGTCCTTGTATACGTCATGATCGACTATGTAACCGGCGCCACGGGCTCGGAGGCTGCGGGTCCCGTGTGGTCCGTCATCATGGAGACGGCTCTGAAAAAGCTTCAGATCCCGCCTTCATATTAGGTTGTTAGCACGAAAGGAGAGGCTCGATGTTTAACGCCGAGCCGCGCGAGATCGCCCAGGCGGTCTGCGCGCGCGTCATAGAGTGCCCGGGGCAGCCCCGACGTGTTGTGGGGGTCGCCATCGACTCGCGCAAGATTGAGGACGGTTGCCTGTTCGTCGCCCTTGTGGGTGAGCGCGTCGACGGCAACGACTACGTTGGGCGGGCGCTTGAGGCAGGTGCGGCGGCGGTCATCATGACCCGCGAGCCTACCGAGGCTGAGTTTGCGCGTGCTCGTGCCTGCAATGCGGCCCTGCTCCTGGCCGCTTCGGGAGAGAAGGCCCTGCAGGACCTTGCCTCTTGGTGGCGTGACAAGCTGCATTGCGTGGTGGTCGGCGTCACAGGGTCGTCGGGCAAGACCACGACGAAGGAGATGTGCGCGCGCGTCCTTGCGACCAAGTTCAAGACGCATGCCACCGCTGGCAACCTCAACTCCACGCTCGGCGCGCCCCTCACGGTGTTGTCGTGCCCGCTCGACGCCGAGGCGCTCGTGGTGGAGATGGGCATGAACGCCATGCATGAGATTGAGGCTATCGCTGCCGTTGCCCGCCCTCACATCGGCATTATCACGAACGTGGGTACGGCGCACATCGGCATCCTTGGCAGCCGCCTCAACATCGCCCGTGCAAAGTCCGAGCTGGTCGCGGCCTTGGGACAGCAGGCGGGCAACTCCTTGAACGTTGAGCCTTGCGTGCTTCTGTGGGGCCAGGACGACTACACCCCTTGGATTGCCAGCAACGTTGCTGCCCCTGCGGGCGTGCGCACCCTCACGTTCGGCACAAGTGAGGCCGACGACGCATCGTGCGCAAACGTCGAGCTTGACGAGTTGGGGTGCGCCCATGGCACGGCGACGCTGCCAAGCGGCGCTTCCATGCAGCTCGACCTGGGCCTTCCCGGTGTCCACAACGTGAGCGACGCGCTGGAAAAGGCCGCGACGATGACCAACGACGAGCTCTATGCCAAGGCGCAGGAAGAGATGGCCGCGGGCGCGCAGCTCAACTTCTATTCCACCACGTCCTTCGCCGAGAAGGCCGCCGCGAACTTCATGCGCGCCTACCCCGCGCTGGATGGCAAGGTGGTCTACGCCGAAATCGACGACGGCGAATCCTACACCATCCTGACCAACACCATCGGCTCCGGCGTGAAGGATTCCGCCGACATGGCGCTCACGCAGAACGGCGCGGATCTCAAGACCTATCTGCTGGATGACGGCCTGAGCTACGCCTATTTCCCGAAGGCGCTTGAAAGCGTCGTGGACGAGCAGTACCGCGAGCCTGCGGTCGTCACGTTCGTCAACTCGCTGCTCATTTACAACAACACCGCCGGCAGCGTCGGCCTGACCAACGTTTGGGAGCTGACCGAGGCCAAGTGGAAGGACAAGGTCTTCTTCAAAGACCCGACCAACGAGACCGTCAACATCAACTTCCTGATTATGCTGACCAGCCCGGAATGGAACGAGAAGCTCGAAAAGGCTTACGAGAGCTATTACGGCAAGGCATGGGAGAAGGGCGAGTTTGAATCCGCCGCCTACGAGTGGATCGCGGGCTTCCTGGGCAACGTAAACTACACCTTCACCTCCGCCTCCAAGATGGCGACGGGCATTGCCTCCGGCGCGGCAGGCAACATGGGTCTGTTCGTGTTCTCCAAGCTGCGCAAGGTGGATGAAGCCGACCGCGGCAAGCTGACCGTCGTGCAGTTTGAAAACGACGTGGACTGCTTCTCCGGCCTGATGTACCCGATCTACGCGACCGTGTGCAAGGACACCGAGTGCCCCTACACCTGCGCGCTGTTCATCAACTATCTGCTCAGCGAGGACGGCTTCGCGGGCGAAAAGAGCTGGAACTCCAACCAGGGCTACTATTCCCCGAACACCTCCATCAAGAAGCCGGAAGGCCTGATGGACGAGCCGTTCGAGTATTGGCAGGATAAGCTGGTGCTTGAAGATATGGATTACCTCTACGAGCACTACATCGACGTGTATGAGTTCATCGCGACCCGCGTTGGCTGATCGCAGTCCTGCATAACAAAATCATGTTGAAGGAGCTGTCAAGCTAACAGAACCGATATTTCAAAAGTAGAGCTAAGTATTTGCGCCCGAAGGTTTCCAAAGAGGTTTTCGGCTGTTGCCGCCAGTGGCGGAAACAAAC
>USJP01000021.1 GCA_900555105.1 uncultured Coriobacteriaceae bacterium
ATGTCTTAGCCCGGCTCCTTGCGCAGCCTTTGCCCTTTTGCCGTGCTTTGACCTCCGAAAGGGGACTTTGAGGCATCCCTGGTCACTCTTTGGGGCGTCTGAGGGTGCGGTTGAGGCCCCTGCTGGCGGCGTCCCCTGGCCGTTCGGATTCGAATTCTGCCTACTGCGGCTGTTCGACGCTTGCATGAAGGGCATCTGGGTTCTTGCCTGTGAGCCATACGCCTTGGCTGGTTCCACTCAATCGTTGTGACATCAATTGTTTGATAGCGGAGTTCAACCGTGTGAACAGTTGGTGATCTGACTGTTAATGCCGGTTTAAACGCTTTACACATATCCTTCGCAGAGTCTACACTTTCCGCGTCTTTATGACGGCTGTCAGGAGCCCCAAAAAGAGGGTGGCCACAGTTACAAAAGAAGAGGTGTTTTCTATGGCTGAGAAGCGTACTGTTGTCGTAGACGAGCGCAAGGACGGCCTTGCAATTCAGGATTTGATTCTGATTGCAGTTTTGATTGCCGCAGGTGCGGTGTTGAAGCTTACGGTTTCGAGCTTTCTTACGTTTGCGGGCATGAAGCCCAATTTTATGATTGCCATGTATTGCATCGCAATCATCCTCACTCGACCCAATCTTATTCAATCTGCTTGCATTGGCTTGCTAGTGGGACTTGTTTCGCAAATCCCGCTGCTTAATGCTACCCCGCTGGTGAATTTTGCCTCCGAGCTGGTAGGTGCTGTTGTTTGCTGCTTGCTCGTGACCATCTTTTCGCGCGTTGCTTCTCGCAACTCTCTTGTTCAGAATGTGGCAGTTCCTGCAGTTATTACCTTTGTGTCTACCATTTTCTCTGGGTACACCTTTGCCATGATCGTAGGCGTTACTGTGAGCGGCCTTGAGCCTATGGCAGTCTTCGGCGTCTATGCCGTCATGGTTCTTGGTACCGCTGCCATGAACTGTGTTGTTGCCGCCATTCTCGTTCCGGTTCTCCGCAAGGTTCTGAAGAAGTAGTCTCCACTTCTGTTGGTATCGCCTTTAGTGACTGGTCCTTTGTTTTGGGACCGAAGCCCGATGGGTTTCGGTCCCTTATCTGACGCAGCCCCTTACCTGGAGACATCATGATTGATATTCAAGACTTGGCGTTTTGCTACAAGGGTTCAGATGCCCCTACGATACATGATATCACGCTTCAAATTCCAGACGGCACCTTTGTGGGGGTCACAGGAGCAGCAGGATCGGGCAAGACTACGTTTACTTGCGCTCTCAATGGAATCGTCCCTCATTGCTACGAAGGCGATTTTTACGGTGCGGTATGTGTCTGCGGCCTCGACACGGTGCAGACGCGGCTGACGGACATTTCCAGGCTTGTCGGCAGTGTCTGCCAAGACGTGGACAGCCAGATGGTCTCGTCTGTTGTGGAAGACGAGATGCTCTATGGGCTTGAGAATTTTTCTGTGCCGAGGGAAGAGATTCCTTCCCGGGTACAGGAAGCCTTGGCTGATATGGGCATCGAGGATCTGAAGGATAGGACCATTGCAAGTTTGTCTGGTGGGCAGAAGCAAAAAGTTGCTATTGCCTCAATTCTCGCCATGCGACCTCAGGTGTTTGTTCTTGATGAGCCCACGGCAGAGCTCGACCCTGCCAGCTCCCGCAACGTCTTTGAGCTGCTTCGACACGCCGCTGTCAAGTATGCATCGACCGTTATTGTCGTTGAGCAGAAGTTCGCCCTTCTGAGTGAGTTTTGCGACATGCTTCTCATCATGGAGGGGGGCACGGTGAAGTTTCAAGGTGCCCCGAGTGATGTTCTCGCGCATTCGAATGAGTTGCTTGCGATGGGGGTCAACGTGCCTCGTTCAACCACGCTCGTGAATGCGCTCAAGGCCAAGGGGCTATACAGCGGTCCGGCTGTAAGCACTGTTCCCCAGGCTGTCGAGGTATGCGAGGGGGCATTGCGATGATCGAGTTTCAGCATGTGACCGCAGGGTACGCTGACGGCTCTGCTGTTGTGCGTGATGTTTCTTTTCGCATTGAGAAAGGGGAGTTTGTCTCTTTCGTCGGAACGAATGGCGCTGGTAAATCGACAACTATGCGCCTGTGCAACGGTCTTCTTAAGCCGACGACGGGTTCAGTGTTCCTTGATGGGACCGCGACAACCGAATTGAAAACGAGCCAGATTGCACGTAGGGCGGGATTTCTCTTCCAGAACCCTGACCGGCAGATTTGCAACGCAACCGTGCGCGACGAGCTTCTCTTTAATTTCAAGGTGCAAGGTGCCGACATGGGCCAAGCGCAACGGAAGGTCGACGACATTGTCGAGCGTTTTGGGTTTGATCCTCTTGCCGATCCCTTTTTATTGAACAGAGGCACACGTCAGCTTCTGGCATTGGCTTCCGTTGTCGTGTGTGAATCGGAAGTGCTCTTGCTCGACGAGCCTACCACAGGTCTGGACTTTCGCGAGTGTCTCAAGGTCATGGACTACGTTCGTGAGCTCAACGAGAAGCGCGGCACGACGGCCGTCATGGTGTGTCATGACATGGAGGTCGTGGCAGATTATGCCAAGCGACTTATTGTGATGACTGCTGGACGCGTTGTGGCTGATGGGGCGACGTTTGAGGTCCTGCGTGATCGAGAAAGCCTGGAGCAAGCCGATGTCATACCTCCCCAGGTGGTGGAGATATCCACGAGGCTTGTCGAGCGCAACTCGTCCCTGGCACTGGGCCCCGTTGCATGTGCGAATACGCTCGACGAGCTGACCAGCGCGCTTGTTGGGCTCGCGGAATCAAAAGAGAGGGTGATGTGAGATGAAGGGCTTCCTGGAGTACGTGCCGGGCGATAGCTTTCTTCATGCCATGAACCCCGTGGTGAAGCTCCTTTGTGCCTTCATTATTGCAATCGCTTGCTTTGTCACGACAAACCCGCTTGTGTTGGCGCGCGTGTTGGTGCTCGACGTGGTTTTGGCCCAACAGTGCCGTTTGATGGAGCAAGCATGGGGGCTTGCAAAAGCTGTTGCCGGCTTCTCGATCATCTTGGCGCTCATCGCTCTTCTCTTTACGCCACAAGGCGATATGCTTGTTGCATTGCCATGGGGTTACATTGGCACTCAGAGCGTTTTTAATGCCTGCATGGTGGTATTGCGCCTGGTTGCCTGTGCGGTTCCGCTCTTCTTGGTGTTCTATGTGACGAAGCTTACGGACCTGTCCAACGCGCTCGTTGAGAACCTTGGCATACTTTACAAGTACGCCTTCGTGTTCATGTCGTGCGTGCGGTTCATCCCTGTGTTCATGAACGACATGGCGGCAATCATGGAGGCTCAGACTGCGCGTGGCGTTGAGTTTGATGGTGGACTTGTCAAGCGTGTGAGGCTCATGGTTCCGCTGTGCGTGCCGCTTTTGGTGAGCTCGGTGCGTAAGACCAACTCCTCTGCCATCGCTGCTGAAGTGAGGGGCTTTTACCTGCGCGGACGCGATTCGGCGTTCAAGCACTATGCTGTCGGTGGCTTTGATTGGGTAAGTATTGCATTCTGCGTCGTGCTTTTGGTTCTTGCAATTGTTCAGAGGGTAATGCTCTAGAGACGTGCTATACTAACCGAACTGATTTGCCTTCGTAGCTCAGGGGATAGAGCACCGCTCTCCTAAAGCGGGTGTCGGCCGTTCGAATCGGCCCGGGGGCACCAGGAAAATACCAGGCCAGGGGGTAGAACCTCCTGGCCTGTTTTTGTTTAGGCCGGCTGTTCGCTTCTCGTGCCGTAGCTATGCCGCAAACTTTCATCTCCGCAATGAAAAAGCCCCGCTGCAGCTTTGGCTGCAACGGGGCTGAGGCGTTCTTGGCTTGGCTGGATGCGGGCTTATTCCGTTCCGCTGCCCGTGTCATCGTAGGAGACGTCGCCATAGACATAGAGCGTGATGGTCGTGCCGGCATCCACCGTGGTGTTCGCAGGGCTCATGGAGTACACCTGGCCCACCAGGTCGGAGGAGGGGGCAGCATCGCCGGTGACCACGCTGTAGTACAAACCGAGCGAGTCGAGCGTGTTTTCGACAGTGCCAAGATCACCGGTGTAGGAGCCAATCGTGACGCTTGGCGTGGGGGCCGTGTAGGTGCCGTAGTAGTACAGGTTGACCGTGGAGCCCTTGGCAACTGAGGTGTTGTGGGGATCGGTGCCGGCGCACTTGCCGCTCTGCTCGGCGCTGTCGGGGGTCTGCTCGATGAGGTTGACCGTGAGACCGAGACCCTCAAGAGTGCTCTTCACTGAGTTGTAGTCCTGACCCACATAGCTGTCGATCTGCACAGCGTTGGGGTCCTTGCCCTGGCTGATGTAAATCACAACAGTGTCGCCCTGCTTGACCGTTGTACCAGCGACGGGGTCCGTCCAGAGGACGAGACCTTCAGCAAGATCGTCACTGTAGGTGCGCTGCTCCTCGTAGGATACCTTGGCTTCCTTCAGGGCTGCCTCAACGTCGGTGTAGTTCCAGCCGTAGTAGTTGTCGAGCGTGAACGTCTGACTGCCCTTGCTCAGGCCATACGTGACCGTGGAGCCCTTGGCGATTGACTTGTTGGCAGGGCTGAAGGTCACAATCGTGCCTTCGGCGTAGTCGTTGCTATATGCGTCGAGCGTTGCGTCGTGGCTCAGCTTGAGGCCTGCGGCGCTAATCAGCGTATTGGCTTCCTCGGGGGTCTTGCCGCGAATGTCGTCGAAGGTCACGAGGTCGGTGCCGCCGCTGATGACGAGGTTGACGGCGGTTCCGGCGTCGACCTCGGTGCCTGCGGCAACGGACTGCGAGATGACCTTGCCCTTGGAGACGGTGCTGGACATTTCCGTCGTGATGAGGCCGAGCTTGAGGCCGTTGCTCTCAAGCTTGTTCTTCGCCTCGGCCTGCGTGAGGTTCTGTACGGTGGGAACGCTCTTCTTCTCGACCTTCGTGGTGATGGTCGCATTGTCGCCGGGCGTGCCGGGGTTGTTTGTCGAGCAGCTGTTGAGGGCAACAACGGCAACGACGATCAGTACGATGAGAACGATGACAACGGCGGCAATGGCGATGCCGGTGGACTTGCTCGTGTTCTCGGCGCGCTCGAGACGCCTGTCTTCGCGCTGCATGGCGGCGCGGCGATCGTTGGGGGTAGTGGTGCGCTCCATGCGCGCCGTGCGGGAAGGACCCTGCTGCATGACTGTCATGTTGGGGTTCGAGCGCATGACGTTGGTCTGGCTCGCCGTGGGAAGGGAGCGCGTCGCAGCCGGGCCGAAGCCGGGGATGTTGACCGGGTTGCCCTGGATGAACGAGTTGAGCGCATGGCGCAGCTCGTCGGCGGTCTGGAAACGCTGGGCGGGGTCCTTGCGCAGCAGGCACATGATGATGGCCTCGAGCGCAGGGTCGAGGTTGGGGTTGATGCTGCGCGGCGGCACAGGCTGCTCGTTGACCTGCTTGAGCGCCACGCTCACGGCATCATCGCCCTCAAAGGGAAGACGGCCGGTGGCAGCCTCGTACATCACGACGCCCAACGAGTAGAGGTCGCTTGTGGGGCCGAGGTCCTTGCCTTGGGCCTGCTCGGGGGAGACGTAGTGGGCGGTGCCGAGCACGGAGTTGGTCTGAGTGAGATGGGAGTTCTTGGCGCGTGCGATGCCGAAGTCCATGACCTTGGCGTCGCCGTTGGGCAGAATCATGATGTTTTGCGGCTTGATGTCGCGGTGAATGATCTCATGGGAGTGCGCGACTGCCAGGGCGGAGCATACCTGGGCGCCGATCTGTGCGACCTTCTTGGGTGCCAGCGCGCCATGGGAGCGGATGCCGCTCTTGAGGTCGGTGCCGCGCAGGTATTCCATGACGATGAAGTAGGTGCCTGTTGCCTCGTCGCGGCCCCAGTCATAGACCTGCACGATGTAGGGGTTCTGAAGTGCCGCTGCGGCGCGCGCCTCCTGACGGAAGCGCTGTGCGAACGCAGGGTCGCTGGCATATTGGGGCAGCATGACCTTGATGGCCACCTGACGGTCGAGTGTGGAGTCGACGCCACGGTATACCGTGGCCATGCCGCCGGTGCCCACCTGCGACTGCACTATGTATCTGTTTCCAAAGACTGTTCCGTTAGCGATGCCGGACATTCTCAGCGCTCCCATCCATCAAAGTGTTCGACATTCATAATATCTAGTTTCCGCCCAAAGTTTCGACAGCCACCTGAAGCACATCACCTGCAAGAGCGGTGGCGGTGTGTTCGGCATCGTTTTCGATGACGATGGCGATGGCCGCGACCGGGTTCTCATAAGGCGCAAAGCCGATGAACCAGGCGTTGGGGTTGGAGTTGCCCGTCTCGGCCGTGCCGGTCTTGCCGGCGACGTCCACACCGGCAATAGAGGCGGCCGTGCCGGTGCCCTCTTCCACTGTGGAAAGCATGGCGCTGCCCACAAGCGAGGCGGTGTTTGCACTGCAGGCCTGGCCGAGGGTGCGGGGCTTGGTTGACTTGAGTACCGCACCCGTTGAGTCGGTCGTCGCCTTGACCACATGCGGTTCCATGAGGATGCCGCCGTTTGCGATTGCGCAGGCCGTGAGGGCGTTCTGCACAATGGTGGTCTGCGGGCCGGCGGGGCTTGCGTGCTCACCCACCGGCTGACCCGCTCCCGCCCAGGCCGTTTCCCACTGCGTCATCTCGGAGGGCTCAGGCATGAGGGAGGCCACACAGGCGAAGTCAGCTCCCAGCTTGATGCCGTAGCCGAACGCCTTGGCCTGGCTCACGAGGGCCTGTGATCCCAGAAGGTCGGCAACCTGGGCGAACGCCGTGTTGCTCGAGTAGGCGAAGGCCTCCTTGAGCGTGATGTCGCCGAGCTCCTCGTCGTTGTGGTTCGTGACCACGCCGCCGCCGATCTCAAGACTTGCCGGAGCCGACACGACGGTGTCGAGCGACATGGCGCCGGTGTCGAGCGCGCCCGTCAGCGTGATGGTCTTGAACGTGGAACCGGGCGTGTAGAGTGCCTGGGTCGTGCGGTCGAAGAGGGGTGCGTTGGCGGCATCGGATGAGCCGCCCAAAAGGTCGGAAAGCTGGTCGTTGGAGTAGGTGGGTGCAGACGCCTGCGCGAGAATCGCGCCTGTGGAGGGGTCCATGACGACGACGCCTCCCACGCGGCCCTGCAGCACCTCTTCGGCAGCGGACTGAATGCGCGAGTTGATGGTGAGCACCACGTCGCCGCCCGCCTTTGTCACGCCGAGGAACGAGTCGAACAGGTCGTGCCAGGTCGTATAGCTCTGCGAGCCGGCAAGAACGTCGTCGTAGACGGCCTCGATGCCCGTGGAGCCGTAAACCGCGCTTGTGTAGCCCACCGTATGCGAGGCGAGCGTTCCCTGCGAGTAGGTGCGCACATAGGTGCCGTTATCCTGCAACACACTCTCGGCCAGGGTGACTCCGTCGCTTGTGAGGATGCTGCCGCGGCGCACCTTGGACGCCTTAGTCGAGACGTGGTTGTTCGACGGGAGCATGCGGATCTCCTCGGCCTTGAAGATCTGCAGGTATGCCAGGCGTGCGATGAGGGTGGCGTCAAGTGCACAGAAGAATCCGGTGAGAACGGTGAGGCGGCGAGAAAGTGCGATGCGTCCAAGCACGCCTGACTCGGGGGTCTCCAGGTGCGAGCCGAAGACCTTGCCGGAGACGCCGGCGCCCTCGACTTCGGCCTGTTCGCCCGTGCCCTCATGGCCGCAGCGCAAAAGGAAGCCGACGGCGATGAAGCTCGCAAGCAGGGATGTGCCACCCTGGCTCATGAAGGGCAGCGTGACGCCCGTGAGCGGGATGAGGCCCATGACACCGCCCGCGATGAGGAACGCCTGCAGGGCGATGGAGGTGGTGAGGCCCACCGCCATGAAGGCGGCGAGGTCGGAGCGTGCACGGGCTGCCGTGAGCAGGCCGCGCACGGCAAGCAGGACAAACAGGAGAATGACGGCGGCCGCGCCCAGAAGCCCCATCTCCTCGGCGATGGCGGAGAAGATGAAGTCGCTCTCCACGACGGGAATCATCGTGGCCATTCCCTGACCGATGCCTGTGCCCATGAGGTTGCCGTCGGCAATGGAGTAAAGCGACTGGGCAATCTGCCAGCTAGAGCCTGTGGGGTCGCAGAATGGGTCGAGCCAGATCTGCACGCGGGTGCGCACGTGGGCGAAGAACTTGTATGAGAGCACGGCGCCCACGCCGAGCAAGCCCGCGCTCACGATGGGGTAGAACCAGCGTCCTGTTGCCGTGTAGAGCATGACGACGAAGACGCCGAAGAAAAGCACGGCGCTTCCCAGGTCGCGCTCCCATACGACGATTGCCAGGCTCACGAGCCACACGACGAGCATGGGCAGCAGCATACGCAGGCGCGGGATGGCCAGAGGCCCCACGTGATGGACTGCCATGCTCATGAGCTCGCGGTTTTCCGACAAGAAGCTGGCAAGGAAGATGACGATGAGGATCTTGGCGAGCTCGCCGGGCTGGAAGCTCACAACGCCGGGGATCTCAATCCACAGCTTGGAGCCGTAGTGCTCGGTGCCGATGAAGATGGGCAGGACCAGAAGGATCAGGCCCACGGCGCCCAGGCTGTACTTGTAGCGGGCAAGCGACTCGAGGTTGCGCACCCCAAAAAGCACGCCAATCATGGCAGCTATGGAGATGAACAGCCATATGACCTGCTTGATGGCAAGGTCGGGCGCGAGGCGCGTCACAAACGTGATGCCTATGCCTGCCAACACGAAGACGATGGGCAAGATGGCTGCGTCGGCGTTGGGGGCCGTGATGCGCACGGCGATGTGCGCAACGACAAATGCCACAGCAAGGCCGATAGGCACGACGAGCGTGCTGAGCCCGAGCTGGTCGCCGGCCTGCAGCACGTAGAGAGCGTACAGTATGAAGATGGGTAGGGCTCCCGTTATGAGCAGGAGCAGCTCGGTGGTGCGTCGTTGCGACATGGGCCTCACGCGCCTTCAGGCGAGGCGGGCTGGTCTTGCTCGGTGCTGCCTGCCTGGGTGCCTTCTGTCTTGGGGGCCTTGGCTTGCTTGCCGCCCTGTTCCTTGCTGGCACGCTCGATCTGGGAGCGGTAGTCCTCTATGACGTCGCGCGCCTCCTGCTCGCTGCCGAAGGTCATGCCCGCTTCGAGTCGCTTGCTCACCGAATCGCTGAGCTTGGAGGTCTCCACGGTCGTGACCTCGATGGTCTCATCGAGACCAAGGCTCGAGGGCAGGCCGGCAACGCCGCGGTGCAGCGTCACATATCCGTTGTAGTCGGTGAGGTACCAGGAGTTTTGCGCCGTGACTACCAGGACGGCAAACACGATGGCCGCGATGGCGATTGCAATGGCGCTCGCCAGGCCCAAGTTGCGCAGGCGGGTCTTGAACGCCTTGTCTGCCACGCCGTCGTTTTTGACGTCGATGACGATGCATGTGACGTTGTCGCTGCCGCCTTCGGCAAGCGCGGCGTCAACGAGGGCGTCGGCACAGGTCTGCGGAGTGGCGCACGACATGAGCGTCTCTTCAATCACGCCATCGGTCACCATCGAGGAGAGGCCATCGCTGCACAGAAGCACCCTGTCTCCTTTGGAGACGTCGATGCTGAAGTGGTCGGCGTGCATCTTGGGGTCGTTGCCCAAGGCGCGCGTGATGACGGAGCGGTTGGGGTGGATGCGCGCCTCTTCGGGTGTGATCTGCCCAGCGGCCACGAGCTCCTCAACGTAAGAGTGGTCGTGGGTCACGCGCATGAGCTTGCCCTTGTGCAGCAGGTAGCAGCGAGAATCGCCCACATGGGCCACGGCCATGGTCGATCCGTCGATGACGACGGCGGTGCAGGTGGTGCCCATGCCGGGTTTTCCAGTGCCCTTCGAGGGACCTTCGATGACGGCTTGGTTAGCGGCCTCGATGGCGGCGGCCAAGGCGGAGTCGTCGGCTGTGGAGGGTGCCGCCTCGGCAAGGCGCGACACGGCGATGGTGCTCGCCACCTCGCCAGCCTCGTGGCCGCCCATGCCGTCGGCCACAGCGAAGAGCGGGAAGTGCACGACGAAGGAGTCCTCGTTGTGCTCGCGCACGAGGCCTACGTCGGAGCGCGAGCCCCAGGCAAGCGTGCCCGTGCGCTTTGCTGTGCCCGAGATGCGGTCGCTGGCGGGCTTGGGTTGGGCGGGCCGCTCTTGAACGGGGGCGAAGGGCATGGTCTGCCCCGCATCGCCGGAGTTCATGAGGGCGGCGAGCTCGATCTTGTCGATCTCGGCCGTTGCCTGCGGATCATCTGCCTGAGCGGCGGCCTGCGGCGCATCGGTTGCGCTTGCGTTTGCGTTGGCTGCCCCGGCTTGTTCGTGCAGGTCATCCTCGGGGTCGTCGTCTAGGTTGAGGGGGGCGGCGTTCGGGTCGATGTGGGGGTCCTCCACGCTCTGGGCGCCCTCGTCATCGATGAGGTTCGCCATGGCCGCGCTCGCATCGGCGGCTGCGTCTTCGGGCTCCTCTTCGGCCTGTTGGGTGTCAGCGGCAGGGCAGGCAGGAGCGCTTGTTTCGCCCGCCTCCGAAGCTTCGCCTACAATATTGGTATCTACCTGGGACGTTGCGTCGATGTGCTCGACGTTTTCGTCCTTCAGGGCATCTTCTTCAGTCATCATTGGCGCGTCACCCTCATTGAAACGTCGCCTATCTGCACCATGTCGCCGTCGTGCAGTACGACGGTGCCGGCAATCGGGCGGTTATTGACGCTTGTACCGTTCATGCTGCCCAGGTCTTCCACGACGAGCGCCGGTCCCTGGATGGAGAAGCGCGCGTGCTTGCCGCTCACGTAGATACCGGGCAGGACGATGTCGGCACCGGGGGAGCGGCCCACGATGACCGGCCCCAAGATGTCGACATGCGTGCCGCGAATGCCCAAGGGGGCGTCGACGACGTCGACCGACCAGACGGCGGCATCGCTCTTCTGGCCTTTGACCAGGCCGACGCCCGTCTTCATGATGCAGAAGAGGAAGATGAAGAGCGCGACGACAAGCAGTACGCGCCCGATGAAGAGAACCACGGCAGGCATGGTTAGACTTCCTCAAACATGAGCGTCACGAGGCCCATCGTGATCGTGTCGCCGTTGGCGAGGTCCTGCTCGCTGACGCGCATGCCGTTGACACGCGTGCCGTTGGTGCTGCCGAGGTCGGCGATGTGCCAGCCGGTGGCGTTGCGGTAGACCTTGTTTCTCTCCGAAAACAGTA
>USJP01000022.1 GCA_900555105.1 uncultured Coriobacteriaceae bacterium
CTCGTCCTTCGTGCACATGTTGTGGTGCAGCAGCTCCTCGCGCAGCACCTGGCGTACGGTCATGCGCGGGTTGAGCGAGGAATAGGGATCCTGGAAGATCATCTGGATGTCTTTGCAGCTGTTGCGCAGCTCATGCTTGGAAAGCTGAGAGAAGTCTACGCCTGCAAAGACGACCTTGCCGCCCGTGGGGTTGTACAGGTTGATGACCGTGCGGGCAAGCGTGGACTTGCCGCAGCCCGACTCGCCCACCAGACCGAGTGTCTCGCCTGCGTTGAGGGTGAACGACACATGGTCCACGGCGGTGAGGTGCTTGCGCTCCTTGCGCATGACGGCGTCGAGCACTCCGTACTTGAGGGGGAAGCTCTTGCACAGGTCAGTCACCTCAAGCAGGGGCGCGCCCTGTGCGGCAGCCTTGGGGGCCTTCGTCTCTTCGGCCATTATGCAACGCCTCCCTTCGTCTTGGGCGTGATATCGGGCGTGAGGGCATCGGCCGCGTCCTTGTCGGCGTTGGCGCCCTGCTCAGAGCCGCTCGCGATGAGCTCTTCGGCGAAGTTGCGGTCCTGGTCGGTCACGCGGGTGCGGTCATAGGGGTCGGCGTGGTGGCAACGCACGCGGTGGCCGCCCACAAGCGTCTGCATGTTGGGAGCCTTGGTGCGGCACATCTCGTCGGCAAAGGGGCAGCGGGGCGCAAAGGCGCAGCCCACAATCTCGTGCGCCAGGTTCGGCGGCGCGCCGTGGATGGGTTCCAGGCGTGCGCGCGTGTCGTTCTCGGCGGGCAGCGAGTTGATGAGGCCCACGGTGTAGGGGTGCTTGGGGTGGTGCAGCAGGTTGCGCGTGTCGGCGATCTCGACGATGCGGCCGGCGTACATGACGCCCACGTGGTGGCACATCTCGTTCACGACGCCCAGGTCGTGCGTCACGAGCAGGATGGACATGCCAAGCTTCTCGCGCAGGTCGTTGAGCAGGCAGATGATCTGGTCCTGGATGGTGACGTCGAGAGCAGTGGTGGGCTCGTCGGCAAGCAGCAGGCGAGGCTGGCTTGCCAGGGCGATGGCAATCATCACGCGCTGACGCATGCCGCCCGACATCTCATGGACGTAGTTGCCCATGCGGTTGGCCGGCTCGGGGATGCCCACGAGGCGCAGCAGCTCGATGGCGCGCTCCTCCATCTCCTTCTTGCTCATGCCCTCGCGCTTGAGGGACTCGAAGAACTGCTTGCGCACGGTGGTGACCGGGTTGAGCGAGGTCATCGGGTCCTGGAAGATCATGCCGATCTCCTTGCCGCGAAGTCCTCGAATCTCACGGTCGCTCATCGTTGTGAGCTCCTGGCCCTTGTAGCGCACCGAGCCGCCCACGATCTTGCCCACCTCGGGCAGCAGGCGCACCAGCGAGCGGGCGGTGGTGGACTTGCCGCAGCCCGACTCGCCGACCAGGCCGAACGTCTCGCCCTCGGCGATGGAGAACGTGACCTTCTCCACGGCGCGCACCGTGGAGCTCTTCGTTATGTAGTGCATTGAGAGGTCGTCGACCTCGAGGATGTTTGCCATGTCTCAGGCCCCCTTCTAGTCCTTGGTCCTGAGCAGGTCGTTGAGGCCGTCGCCGAAGAGCGAGAAGCCAAGGCCAACGATCGCCATGACGATGCCGGGCATGGAGGAAATCCACCAATAGCCGCCGAGCAAGTAGCTCTTGCCGCTGGAGATGATGGAGCCCCACTCAAGGGTGGCGGCGTCCACGCCCAGGCCCAGGAAGCTCATGGAGGCGGCGGTCATGATGCACATGACGATGTCGGAGGCCGCGTACACCACGGAGCTGGAGATGACGTTGGGCAGGATGTGGCGGAAGATGATCTTCGCGTCGGAGTAGCCCAGGGTCTTGGCTGCCTGCACGTACTCGGAGTTCTTGGCGATGAGGACCTCGGAGCGCACCAGACGCGTGTAGGGAGGCCAGCTCACGATCCACATGGCGATGAGCAGGTTCATGACGCCGTTGCCCAGGATTGCCACGATGGCGATGGCCAGGACCATGAACGGGAACGCCACGAAGATGTCGAGGACGCGCATGATGATGGTGTCGAGCTTACCGCCGTAGTAGCCACAGACAAGGCCCAGGAGCGTGCCCACCACGAAGGGCAGGGCCACCGAGCCCAAACCGATGAGCAGGTCCAGGCGCGTGGCCGCGATGACCATGGTATAGATGTCGCGGCCGTAGTTGTCGGTGCCGAACCAGTGCTCGGCGCTGGGCGCCTGGAGCATGGCGGTGAAGTCCATGAGGTCGGTGACGGGCTTGGCCGCGTTAGGCGCGAAGAGCGTGGGGAAGGCCGCCACGACAAACGCCAGCGCCACGATGATGGCGCCGATGACAAGGCTGGGGCTGCGGCGCCAAATCGGGATCTTCTTGACCTTGGTGCGCTTGGGAGCGAGTGCTGCAGTGTCTGCCATTATTTCTCATCTCCCAACTTGATGCGGTGGTCGAGCACCGAGTACAGGATGTCGGTGACGAGGTTTACGACGAGCGTGATGATGACGAACACCATGACGCAGGCCTGAACGGTGGCGTAGTCGCGGCCCGTGACCGACTGTACGAGCAGGGCGCCGATGCCCGGCAGGCCGAAGATGTTCTCGATGATGACCGAGCCGGACAGCATGCCGATGATGCGCATCGACAGCAGCGTGGCCGTGGGGATAAGGGCGTTGCGAAGCACGTAACCCGTGGAGATCACCCAGCTGGACAGGCCCTTGGAGCGGCCGAAGTCCACGTAGTCGGCATTGCGCACGTCAACGACGTTGTTGCGCACGTTGCGGATGACGACTGCGATGGAGGAGAAGGCCAGGGTGAAGCCAGGAAGGATGAGCGCCTCAAAGTGCTCGGGCCACGTCTTGCCCCAGCCGGAGGTGGGGAAGATGCCCAGGTTCACGCCGAAGATGATGAGCAGCACCAGGCCTACCCAGAACGAGGGGGCGGCCAGGCCGATCAGGGCGAAGATGCGCGTGAGGACGTCGGGCAGCTTGTCCTTCTTCACGCCGGCCATGTAGCCCAGGGGCAGTGCCACGATGACGGTGAAGATCGTGGCGGTGAGGGCCAGGCACAGGGTCACCTGCATGCGCGAGGCGATGAGCTGCGAGACGGGCATCTTGTAGATGGTCGACGAGCCCAGGTCGCCCTGCACGAGGTTGCTCACGTACACGGTGAACTGCGTCCACAGCGATGCGTTGAGGCCCATCTGCTCTTTGAGGGCCTCATACACCTTGGGGTCGATCTTGTCGCCCAGCGTTGCGAGGGCCGCATCGCCAGGCAGAAGGCGCATAAGCAGAAATATCGCGATGATTGCAATGATGAGCACGGGGATCATCTGCAACACACGTTTCACGATGTAACGGAATGTTTCCACGCCTTCCCCTCCTTTCTATTCTCTCCTTGTGTGCGAACATAAATTGTATATGCGCACACCTTCCATACACGAAACGCTAAGCATACACGCTTTTTTACTCGCAACTACATCAAATGGGGCCGCGATGGATTTTTCCACCGCAGCCCCCCATATATTTGCATTGTTACGCCTTGGGCGCGCGCCCGGTAAAGCCCAACCCTCGCGTGAGGATTAGGCCTCGCGGGCAAGATCCTCGAAGCGGTAGTTGCCCAGAGGAGTCTGGACCCAGCCGGTGACTGCCTTGTTCATGGCGTTGCACCAAGGGGTGACCATGAGCGGCACGTAGATGGCCAGCTCGCGCAGCTTCTGCTGGATCTGGGCGTAGAGGTCCTTGCGCTTCTCCTCGTCGAGCTCGATGAGGGCGTCGGAGTTGAGCTGCTTCGTCTCGTCGTCGAACTCCATGCCGGAGTAGTAGCCGCTGGTGACGCTGTAGTCGAACACGAACTGCATCATCTCTGCGGGGTCGGTGACGTCGTCGTTCCAGCCGCAGATGATGAAGTCGTAGTTGGAAGGATCATTGCGGGCGGCGGAGTAGGCCGTGGCCTCAATCTGGTTGAAGTTCACGGTCACGCCGATCTGCGCCCACTGCTTCATGAGGATCATGCCGATCTGCTGATAGGTCTCGTTGCCCTCGCGCATCAGCAGGGTGAGCTCGAACGGGCCGACGCCGGCCTCGGCGAGCAGGGACTTCGCCTTCTCGATGTCGCCGGAGGGCTGGTCGGAGGCATAGTAGAACTCAGAGGTGGGGTTGATGATGGAGCTGGCGGGCGTGGCGTAGCCGAAGGTGATGGTGTCCACGAACTCCTGGGCGTTGGTGGCCAGGTAGAGGGCCTCGCGCACCTTGGGGTCGGCGAGCTTCTCGTTCTTGGTGTTCAGCGACAGCCAGTACACCGTGGTGGAGGGGTCGGCCTCGACGCTGATGTTGGGGTCGCCCTCGAGCTGCATCATGCCGGAGAAGGACAGGTCGGTGGCAGCGTCGATGTCGCCGCCCTGCAGCTGGATGATGCGGGCCGCGTCGTCGGAGACGATCTTGAACTCGACGGTCTTGGTGAGGGGCTTGCCCTCGACGCGGTAGTTGGGGTTGGCCTCAAGCGTGAGGTACTCGCCCCTCTTCCACTCGGAGACGGCGTAGGCGCCGGTGCCGAGGACGCCGTTGTGGTACTCGTCGGCGCCGACCTTCTCGAAGTAGGCCTTGCTCTGAACGCCCAGGGTGAAGATGCAGAGGTTGGCCAGCGTGGAGGCAGCCTCTTCCTTGGTGTAGACGATGACGGTGGTGTCGTCGGGGCACTCGACGTGGTCGAGGTTCTCGACGCACATGTGCCAGCTGGAGTCCTCGCTCTCGATGGCGCGGGTGAAGGTCCACTCCCAGTCCTCGGCGGTGACGGGGGAGCCGTCGGAGAAGACCAGGCCCTCCTGCACGTGGAAGGTGTAGACCTTGCCGTCCTCGGAGATCTCGGGCATGTCGGTGGCCAGGCAGGGCTCGATGGAGGAGCCGTCGTCGGAGCTCTTCAGCAGGCCGTCGAGGATGAGGTTGAAGATGAAGATGTTCTGGTTGCCCGTGCAGGTGACGGGGTCGAGGTCGTCGGAGTCGACGGCGCGGCCGATGACGATTTTCTCGGCCGGGTCGGCGTTGGCGACGTTGACGCCGCCGAAGGCGGCCAGGGTGCCCAGGGCGGCAGAGCTGAGCAGGAAATTGCGGCGGCTAAGCTGAAGGTCCATGCGTGTATCCCTTTCGTATCCCCGTCCTCGGGCTGAGGCCGGGTCGTGCCCTTGTGCTGAAGGCGTCAGGCTGTGCCGGACCGTCCCAACACCGTGCCTTGCATTGTGGCAGCGGAAAATGCGAAGGGGGCCGCAAACGGCGCAGATTTCCACACTTGGAAACAAAAGGCCCCCGGCCAGATTAAAAGTGCTGGTCGAGGGCCTATCGCTGAAATCTTATGTTAATTTGCGCGCATGAACGGGAGGTTAAAATCTCCACAGAAGCGCGCTGGGCGCCGGCGAACGGCGGAATTTCCGCCACCTGCGGCCTTAGAACTCGGCGACGACCTCGGGGGTAAGCGAGGCCACGCTTGCCACGGCCACGTAAGGTTGAGGCGGCGAGGGGCCCGGCACGGTCTTGGCGATTGAGGAGAGTTGCGCTTCCGTTTACAAGATGCAAACGTTGGAGGCTAGAATGGCGCTCGTTCAATTCGGGCGACCGACATCGCGCCGGCCGCATCAACGAAAGGGGACCGCCATGCGTTTGGCTCGCATCACTTGGCCTCAGTGCCAGGCCTATTTCAAAGACAACGACACCGTGCTTATCGGCGTGGGATCCATTGAGTGTCACGGCTTGCACAACCCGCTCGGCACCGACACCATGGCGCCCGACTATCTCATGGACCTCATCGAGGCCCGCGAGCCCGACGTGCTCATCGCCCCCACCGTGCCCTACGGCGCCACCGACGACCTCATGGGCTTCCCGGGCACCGTGTCGCTGGGCGTGCAGGGCCTTATCGACGTCCTCATGAGCATCTGCGACTCCCTGTATGCCTACGGCGCGCGTCGCTTTGTCTTCGTGAACGGCCACGGCGGCAACGTCAAGTCCATCGCCACGGTGTGCTCGGCCCTCAATGAACAAGGCTGCATCGCCGTCCTCATGAACTGGTGGAAGATGGCCCCTCAGCTCAACCCCGCATGGGGCGGCGGCCACGGCGACGGTATGGAGACGAGCGCCAACCTCGCCATCGATCCCGAGAGCGTGGATATGACGGCGCTTGCCCCCGAGGCACTGCGCGATGACTTCGGCCCCTCGCTCAAGACGACAGGTTGGGTGAGCGTGGAGTGGGACGGCGTGTCGGTCGACATGCCCCGCCCGCTCGTGCGCATGGCCTCCAACGGCTGGGTGGCCGAGGGCCACGACAACCCGCCCGAGACCGCCAGTGCCGAGTTGGGCAAGGCCATGCTCGAGGGCACGGCCGACTACATCGCTCGCTTCGTGGCCAACCTGCGTGATGTGGAGCTGCCCGAGCCGCTGTGCTACGAGGACGAAACCGCCAAGGGACTGGCATACATCGAGGGTCTCAAGGCTGGCAAATAGCAACGCGTACTGTATGGTTGAAGGTTGCTGTAAACCCTAAAGGTCGCAGCTTATCGCCTTGTTTGAAAGGAAACCCACCATGCGTCTTGAACGTAGCACATACCCTCAAGTAGAGGCTTATCTTGAAGGTAATGACACCGTGCTCATGCTCTTTGGCTCCACCGAGCAGCACGGCAAGCACAACCCGTTGGGCACCGACTCGTTCGCTCCGCAGAAGCTCTCCGAGCTCATCGAGAAGGACCTGCCGGGACTCCTCATCGCGCCTATCCTGCCTTTCGGCTCCTCGCCTCGTTTCGTCGAGTTCCCAGGCACGTTCAACCTGGGCGACCAGCTCTACCTTGCCGTGGTGAAGAAGCTTTGCGAGAACCTTTACGATCAGGGCTTCCGTCACTTCGTGTTCTTGAACGGCCACGGCGGCAACTCCAAGGCGCTCACCGAGTGCCAGCTCGACCTTGCCCAGAAGGGCTGCCGTGCGGCATTGCTCAACTGGTGGAGCATGGTGGCCGACTTCAACCCGGAGTGGGCCGGCGGCCACGGTGGCGGCCAGGAGACGAGCGCCAACCTCTACATCGACCCCACCATGGTGGACCTCGACAGCGTGGAGGGCATGGGTCTCATCAACGACCTGGGCGACGACATGCCCAGCGTCCACTTCGATACCGTGAAGTACAAGGGCGTGAGCGTGACGGTGCCTCGCCCCACCAACTACTACGCCGATAACGGCTGGATCGGTCCCGACGACCCCAAGAAGGCCAGTGCCGAATGGGGCCGCGAGATGATGGAGACTGTGGCCGCCTGGATGGTCGACTTCATCCAGGCTTTCTCCAAGACTCCTCTGCCCGATTCCGAGGACTAAGGAATTCGACGCGGCATGCGTGGGACGCGGGCGGGAGCACAGACAGCGCTAGAGGGCATCGAGGTCGTGCGCTCACGGCGCAAGACGCTTGCCCTTGAGGTGAAGGCTCCCGCCCGCGTTATCGTGCGCGCCCCCATGCGCACCTCGCAGAAGGCGATTTGCGAATTTGTGGAGAGCCACCGTGCCTGGATCGCTGCGGCACTTGCGCGTGTGCAAGCCCGCCAGGAGGCGTGTGCTCAGGCCGTCCAGCAAGAGGGCCTGCTGACCGAGGAGGACCTTGCGACGCTTGCGCGCCAGGCCCGCCTGATAATCCCGGCACGCGTTGAGCACTTCGCCGCCCAGATAGGCGTGACCTATGGCCGCATAACCCTGCGATGCCAAAAAACGCGCTGGGGCAGCTGCTCGACGGCGGGCAACCTCAACTTCAACGTGCTGCTCACGCTCGCCCCGCCCGAGGTGCTCAACTACGTGGTGATTCACGAGCTGTGCCACCGCCTTGAGATGAACCACTCCGCACGCTTCTGGGACCTTGTCAGCCGTTACGACCCCGACCAGCGCCTCCATCGCGCCTGGCTCAAGGAGCACGGCTCGATGCTGCTTGCCCGCGCCGGGAAGTAGACGGCGTTTAGGCGGGATGGGCCGGTGCCGCCTTTCAATATGCCGCATTCTTGCGCGTTCGGTCTGAGCTGGGCGCACCGCCGCATTCTTGCACGTTCGTCCTGGGTCAGGCACATGCCGCATGCTGGGCCGTTCAGCCTGGCCGGGGTGAACATGCGCTTCTTTCTGTCGTTTGCCACCCATCTTCGAATTGCCTTTTCCGCCGCGGGCCAAAACCTGCGATAATTGCGGCGTCGGCCGCAAACGCAGGGGAGACGTATGACAAGCCAGCTCACAAAAAGGGCTCTCGAGGAGTCATTTAAGCGGCAACTGTCCACAAAGCCGTTCTCCAAGATCACCATTGCCGACATTGCCCAAGACTGCGGTATCAGCCGCATGACGTTTTACTACCATTTCAAAGATATCTACGACCTCATGGAATGGTCACTCGAGGAAGACGCTAAGCGCGCCATCGACGGGTGCAAGACCGTCTCCACCTGGCAGGAAGGCTACCTGGGCGTGCTCAACGAGCTGGCGCAAAACAGGCAGTTCATCAACGCGATTTACCGCGAGGTGAGCCATGAGCGCGTGGAGCGTTTTCTCATGCCTGCCACGCGCGAGCTCATATCCGGCGTGGTGAACGACGACCCCTTGTGCGGCCGGGTTCCCGAGCGCGAGCGCACGTTCATCGCCGACTTTTATGCCCATGCCCTGGCGGGGGTTACGCTCGAGTGGATCGGCAACGGCATGACCGAAAAGCCCGAGCACCTGCAGCGTCGCGTCGGCATCATCATGGAGGGTGCCGTCTCCACCGCGCTTTCGCGTTTTACGAGCCTCTAAGGTTTTTCGTACCGGTTTTTCTTACAATCGACCCCCTTTGATAAGTTTCTTATCAAAGCGAAAATCCTGATAAGGGTAGCGTTTCCGATGCCCGGGCACACTGGGGGCAAGGGCAAAGAGCCCAGCGGGGGAGACGATTGAGGCCGGCGACATACGAGGCCTTCCCCCGAGCCATTGGTGTGCGACACGGAAATGGGGGAACTCATGTATTACTCCAGCGGAAACTACGAAGCTTTTGCACGCCCCAAGAAGCCCGAGGGCATCGACCACAAGAGCGCCTACATCATCGGAACCGGCCTAGCGGCTCTGAGCGCGGCCTGCTATCTGGTTCGCGACGCGCAGATGCCCGGCAGCCACATCCACATCCTCGAGAAGGACCCCGTTGCCGGCGGCGCATGCGACGGCGCCAACATCCCCGGCGTTGGCTATGTGATGCGCGGCGGCCGCGAGATGGACAACCACTTCGAGGTCATGTGGGATCTCTTGCGCTCCATCCCCTCGATCGAGGACCCCAGCGTCACGGTGCTCGACGAATACTACTGGCTCAACAAGGAAGACCCCAACTTCTCGCTGTGCCGAGCCACCGAGAAACGTGGCCAGAACGCCCACACCAACGGCAAGTTCGGCCTGTCGGACAAGGCAGCGATGGAGATCATGCGGCTCTTCTTCACGCCTGACGAGGACCTCTACGACAAGCCCATCACCGATTTCTTCGACGACGAGGTGCTGAACTCCAACTTCTGGATGTACTGGCGCACCATGTTCGCCTTCGAGAATTGGCATTCCGCCCTCGAGATGAAGCTGTACATCAAGCGCTACATCCACCACATCGCCGGCCTGCCCGACTTCTCTGCGCTGCGCTTCACGCGGTACAACCAGTACGAGTCCATGATTCTGCCCATGGTGACATACCTTGAGAAGGCCGGCGTGCAGTTCCACTTCAACACGAAGGTGGAGGACATCCGCTTCGCTATCGGCGGCGGCATCGGTCCGGTGCGTGCGACCACCGGCACGGGGCAGGACACCATCCAGCGCATCCAGCAGGCGCACTTCAAGCGCAACCCTGACAGCACGAGGGCAAAAAAGGTCGCTACCAGCATCGTGACTAGCACGAACGGCGAGCGGGCGGTTATCGACCTCACTGAGGACGACCTCGTGTTCATCACCAACGGCGGCTGTGTCGAGAGCGCTACCATTGGCACGCAAACACAGCCTGCGGCGTGGTGCCCGCAGACCGAGCCGGGCAACGGCTGGGACCTGTGGCGCCGCATCGCCAGCCAGGACCCGAGCTTTGGCCACCCCGACGTCTTCTGCTCCGACCCGCAGAAGACCAAGTGGATGAGCGCAACCGTCACCACGCTCGACAATGCTATCCCGCCCTACATCGAGAAGATCTGCAAGCGCGACCCGTTCAGCGGCCATACGGTGACAGGCGGCATCGTGACCTGCCGCGACTCCAGTTGGCTCATGAGCTGGACCATCAACCGTCAGCAGCAGTTCCGCGACCAGCCGAGCAACGAGCTGTGCGTGTGGGTGTATGGCCTCTTCCCCGACAACGAGGGCGACTACGTGAAGAAGCCCATGACGCAGTGCACGGGTGAGGAGATCTGCAAGGAATGGCTCTGGCATCTGGGCGTGCCTGAGACCCAGATCGAGGAGCTGGCGCACAGCCACGCGAACACTGTTCCCGTGATGATGCCCTACATCACCGCGTTCTTCATGCCGCGATCTCTGGGCGACCGTCCCGACGTGGTGCCCGACGGTGCCGTGAACTTCGCCTTCCTCGGCCAGTTCGCCGAGACGCCGCGCGACACCATCTTCACCACCGAGTACTCCATGCGCACCGGCATGGAAGCGGTCTACACCCTGTGCGACGTGGACCGCGGCGTGCCCGAGGTGTGGGGCAGCACCTTCGACGTGCGCGACCTGCTGATGAGCAGCGTCAAGCTGCGCGACGGCAAGGCCATCACCGACATGTCGCTTCCCCTCAAGGACAGGGCTGCGCTCGACATATTGCTGAAGAAGCTCGGCCATACCGACATCGTGAAGCTCCTGCGCGAGTTTGATGCCATCTAGCTCGTCGAATGAAGCGCTGCGCAATCGGCCGATGCGACGTGTGGCGATAGCCCGATAAGAAAATCCCCGCCTTCCGGATGTTGCATCCGAGGGGCGGGGATTTTTGTAACGATTTCTATCTTGCGCGTGCGGGCCGAGTGCTTCTTATAGCCAGGCTTCCGTACTGGACGTTTTTTCTGCGCCCACGTTCCCTCTGCGGCTGCCGCTACCTCAGGCCGGTCGAACCGAAGCCGCCCTCGCCGCGCGCAGTGTCCGTCAGTGTCTCCGTCTCAAAGAACTGCGCCG